>VBEN01000132.1 GCA_005881175.1 Chloroflexota bacterium | reverse complement strand
TACGCTCAGCCCGCACGATTCGGCAAGGCATAGGCGGATTTCGCTGGGAGCACGGCACAGAGAGATTCGGGAACCGCTCGGGGCGGTGACACCGGGCCGAGCAAAACCTAGATACCGCGCTTGCGACGACCCTTGTTAGGCCGAAGAATGCTATCCGCCGCACCAGAGTTCGTCAGAAAGGCCTTGATGGCCATCGCCACATCGGAAAGCACCGCGAGGACCCGGACGAGAAGAAAGATGATCGCAAGAATGGCAACGACACCAAGTACGATGGCGGGGAGGGCCAAAGTACCAGCGGTCGATGCGGCGCCCGGGAGCACGGACATATAACGTGGAAGAGTTCAAGAGCCGCGAGACTTCTGGCACGCCCAATGCGCCGAGATCGGTGGTCATAGCCCGTGGCGGATTCGAACGGGCTACGGTTAGTATCGCGCCGAGTTGGGCGCAGAGCTCTGGCCTGCCGATGATTTCTCGGCTAGACCGCCGTCTATATGATGGTCCACGATCACCAAGGAGAGGCATATGAACGAACTTCAGCAGCGGGCGCAGGAAGCGATCGACAAGCTGGTCGAATCAGGAGCGGAACGGGGTATCCAGGTCGCCGTCTACCACCACGGCGAACCGCTGGTCGAAGCCATCGCCGGCGTGGCCGACCCGGCAACCGGGCGCCTGGTCCGGAACGACACGCCGTTCTACAACTTCTCGATCGTCAAGGGTGCCGCGGCGACGATCGCCCACATCCTCGTCGATCGGGGTCTGTTCGGTTACGAGACGCCGGTCGCCAAGATCTGGCCTGAGTTCGGCGCTCGCGGCAAGCAGGCAGTGACGGTTCGCCAGGTGCTGAATCATTCGGCAGGCGTGCCCCAGATTCCGTTAGACACGACGCCGGAGGATCTCTGCAACTGGGACAAGATGTGCGCCGCCATCGCCGACAACGAGCTCTGGTGGGAGCCTGGCACGAAGATCGGCTATCACGCCTACACCTTCGGCTACATCGTGGGCGAGGTCGTCCGCCGCGCCACGGGCAAGCGCATCTCTCAGCTTCTGGCGGAAGAGGTTGCCGGACCGCTAGGCGTGGCCGACGAGATCTACTTCGGTATGCCTGCATCCCAGCAGCCCCGGCTCGCGCGATTGGAGGATGCGCCCCCCGATCCGCAGATGGCTGCCCAGATGGCGGCAATGCCGAAGGACCTCCCGATGTTCAAGGCTGCGCCGATGAGCCTGATGCCGACCGCAGAGCTGGGTAATCGGAGCGACATTCTCGCCGCAGATATCCCCGCTGGGGGCAAGACGTCCGCCCGGGCCATCGCTCGGATGTATGCGGCGCTGCTCGATCCAGTGGATGGCGTACGGCTCATCTCGCCCGAGCGGCTGCGGGAGGCAACGGCCCTTTCGATGAGCGGCGTCGACCAGGTCTTTGGCATGCCGACCACCTGGGCGCTGGGTTACTCCATCGGCCGCCTGGGTTCCACCGCGCAGGGCTCACCGACCGCGTTCGGAGTTGGCGGGGCCGGTGGCAGTTTCGCCTACGGAGACACCGCCAGCGGGATTGCATTCGGATTGACCAAGAACCGGGTCAGCAACGACTTCGGCACGGCCACCCAGATCGTTCAGCTCGTCAATGAACAGCTAGCTGTCGGTAGCGTCCGCTAAGACGCGTCTCGGTTAGTGTGGGTGGTCGTCGCGGCTGACGCCGTTCGGTGAGTATCCCTTCTGGGCGTGGCGCACGGTCACGACCGTCTTGATGTTTCCGCGGACGTTGAAATCGCCGACCACCTCCATGAACCGGGGGTCGACCAGACCAACCAGGTCATCCAGGATGCGGTTGACGGCGGTCTCGTGGAACATCTCCTGGTCGCGGAACTTGTTGATGTACAGCTTGAGCGACTTGAGCTCCACCAGCTTGCGGTCCGGGATATATCGAATGCGGATGGTGGCGAAGTCGGGGAAGTTGGACTGTGGACAAAGGCAGGTGAATTCGGGAATCGTGAAGTTGACCTCGTAGTCGCGTTCGGGGTTGCTGTTCTCCACCGCCTGCAGGGTTGACTCGGCGATCATCTTCGCGCCGTATTTCATCGCCTTATGCTAACGATCAGCCGTTCATCATCCGGCGAGGCGAAACGGATTGAAGTCCGTACCGATGTCGAACGGATCCTGGTGCTCGCGCCGCTTGAGCACCCGTACCACGGCATAGGTCAGTGGCGTGGCGACGATTTCGTAGGCGGTCTTGAAGGCCCATTGATAGAGGATGGTGCGCAGCAGCACCTGGGGCGGGAGCACGCCGGCAAACGCGCCGGTGATGAAGATCGCCGAATCGACGCCCTGCCCGACCAGGGTCGAGCTGATGGTCCGCGTCCACAACCAGCGGCCCTGGGTGGCGATCTTCAGCCGTGCCATCACGAAGGAGTTCAGGAACTCACCGGCGACATAGGCCACGAATGACGCCAGCAGCAGGCGCGGCGTGAAGCCGAGGATGCGCGCAAACGCGGATTGGGCGCCGGCGTCCCAGGCGCCGGGAGCGCCGGGCAAGACACCGGCGGCCAGGATGAAGAGTACGAACAGGAGGTTGCAGCCAAACCCCAGCCAGATGACGCGGCGGGTTACGGCGTAGCCGTACACCTCTGTCAGCACGTCGCCGAACAGGTAGGAGAGCGGGAACACGATGACCGCGGCCGGAAGCGTCATCGGGCCGAAGGCAACGAGCTTGACGGCAATCAGATTTGAGGTGAGAAGGACGGTGATGAAGAGCGCGCTCAGGGCGAGCAGCAGCGGTGAGGTCTGCATCGGCGATCGCACGGCGCTAGTGTACGGTCGCCGCCGCGGCCGTTAGGGCGTGACCGTGAGCGCTATCCGCGAACTGACGATGGTACCGTCCCCATTTACCAGCTGAACGACGTAATCCTGGACGACCTGACCGGCCGGCACTTTGACGGTCAGGGTCGAGGGACTGACGAGGGTGGGCGCCAGGCCCGTAAAGGCCCCGCTCGGGCTCGCCAGGGGAACGAATCGGATGCGAAGCATCGGCCCAGCGATAAAGCCACTGCCGTGGATGCTCACGAGGGTGGCCTGCCCGGTCGAGACCCGCGAGGGACTGATCGCCTGAATGGTTGGTCCCGAGCTTGGAGGTGGGCTGGTGGTTGCGCTCGTACGCAGCACCAGGTACGACGGAAACGGCGCCAGCGCCGCTAGCGTTCCGGCTTGACCGTGCCATTGGGCGATGTCGGGCTCAGCAAGGTTGATGGGCAGGGCGGTTCCGCTTGCCGTCAAGATCCCGAGAACCTTGCCGCCTGGCCCGACCACCGGCCCGCCGACATTACCCGGGAGGTCTTCCACCTGCAGCCGCAGTTGTGTATCGGTCGCGCTGCTGACTACGGCGGGCGTCGATGGCGGGAGGTTTTCGATCCGCGGGTTCGCCAGCACGACCACGGGATCGTTGCGGACGAGAACGGCCGGATTACCAAACGGCATCGGTCGTCCCTGCGTGGTGACGCGCACCTGCGCGATCCCCAGGGCGGTGTCGAGCCCGACCAGTCGAACGGTGTGCATGCTACCGCTGTTGTCGACCAGCCGGAGGCTCTCGCCGCCGCCGACCAGGCTCGCGGCCGTGAGGAAATCCCCCTGCGAATCGATCAGGAATGCGGTGCCGAACGTGTGACTGTTCACGACTGTCATCACGCCTTCGAGGGCTCGATCGAGCTCATCAGGCAACAGCACCGAAGCCGGCGGCGCGGTTGGGGTCGCTGTCGGCGACGGCGTCGCGCTGGGACGGGACGCCAGCAACCGCTGCGCCGCCGTTGGGATGAGGATGGCAGCCCCAGTGAGGACCAGGGCGATGACGAGCGCGGCCAGCAGTTGCTCCAGCCGGCTTTTGGGCAGGCGGCTCACAGTGTTGCAACGATGATCGCCAGGCTTTCTTGGAGGCACGCCACTTTCGTATACATTCATCACGATGCGGCTGCGGAATACGGAAACGAACGCGGTGCAGCCGCTGGAGCCCGCTACCCGACCGATCGGGATCTATGTCTGCGGGATCACGCCCTACGACACCACCCATCTGGGCCATGCCCTCACCTATGTCGTTTTCGATGTGCTGATACGCGCGCTGCGCGACGCCGGCCAGGCCGTGCGATACGTTCAGAACGTTACCGATGTTGACGACGACATCATCCGTCGTGCTCGCGAGCTCGGTATCACCTGGGACCGGCTGGCCGCGAAGGAGACGGCGCTGTATGAAGCCGACATGGCGGACCTCAATGTCCGAGCTCCCGACGTGTTCCCGAAAGTGAGTCAGACGATTCCGAAGATCATCGCGCTGGTGGGCAGGCTCGAGGCGCAGGGCCATGCCTACCGGCGGGGTGGCAACGTGTACTTCCGGGTGGGCAGCGTCACCGACTACGGACGCCTGAGCCGGCTGGGTCGCGACGAGATGATCAAGCTTTCTGCCGAGCGCGGCGCCGATCCGAACGATTCTCGCAAGCAGGACCCGCTCGATTTCCTGCTCTGGCAGGAAAGTGCGCCCGACGAACCGCACTGGTCCAGTCCCTGGGGAGAGGGACGCCCCGGCTGGCACATCGAGTGCTCGGCCATGGCGCTCGCCAACCTGGGCGACCAGGTTGATGTCCACGGCGGCGGTTCCGACCTGATCTTTCCGCATCACGAAAGTGAGATCGCGCAGTCAGAATCGGTCACCGGCATACGGCCCTTCGCCCGGATCTGGGCGCACGTTGGGATGCTTCGCTACCGCGGCCAGAAGATGAGCAAGTCCCTGCACAACCTCGTCCTCGTCCGTGACCTGCTGGGACGCTACGACCCGGACAGCATCCGGGTGCTGCTCCTCCGCCACCATTACCGGGAATCGTGGGAGTGCACGCCGGAGCAGCTCGATGACGCCGCAGCGTGGACAGGACGGCTGCGCGAATCTGCCAGCCGCTCTAAGACCGCAACCGCCGATCGCCCGGCGGCGGTCTTAGCCGCGCTCGACGATGACCTCGATACCCCGCGCGCCCTGCAGCTTCTGCAGGAGTCGATCGAGAGCGGCGAGGGGGACTGGCGTGACGCCGCCGACGTGCTCGGCCTGCGCCTTGGTGCCGACCCAATGCCGGCTGCGGAAACGAAAAAGGCGCTCGGGTGGCGAGCGCCTTTCTCTTGATGGGGGAGGGAGGTCAGTGTTCGTCGCGTACGACTTCTAATACGTTGGGCATCGACCGGCTATTCGCCGCCGCCGTCGCGTCTGCGTGACGCCCCGCTCACACGGTCTCGGTGGTGCGGTGAACGCGTGGTAACTGTGGCGGTGGGAAGGGCGGCAGGTCGGTTGGGCCGCGTCGCTCCAGGAGATCGCGGAGGCTGGCGGTCTCCATCACCAACCTCTCCACGTCGACCGTCATACACGCCGGTCGATACGGCTGCAGCTTGGCCAGCCCGTGACCCAGCTTCGCCACCGCGCCGCGCCAATTGCCGCGGCGCCAGTGGTAAAAGCCGACGCCCACCTGGAGGATGCCCTGGTAGAGATAGCGGACCGCATCGGGCTCCCTGATCCATATTCCCTCGAGCGTCTCATGCTGTTCGAAGAACTCCTGACGGTTGAACTCCTCGATGCCCTGCAGCAGCGCCGGCGGCGGCGGATCATCGCAGCGCGCGGTGCGGCGCGCCGCCGTCTTCTTCAGGCGCAGGCTCACGCCGTTGCGCCGCTGGCCGCCGACGCCCGGGCCGAGTCGCCGTCCGGGGAAGCCGCGGGCAACTCCAGATAGAAGGTTGTGCCTTTGCCTTCCAGGCTGTTGGCCCAGGCCCGTCCGCCGTGCGCCTCCGCCACCCGGCGAAGCAGGTGC
>VBEN01000131.1 GCA_005881175.1 Chloroflexota bacterium | reverse complement strand
ATTACCAGGGGAGTCTGCGCGGGTCCCGGGAATCTTTGTGGGGGTGGTCGCGATGAAGAAGCTGTTGGTGGTTGTCGTCGGCCTGCTCGGGGCGATCTTGGCCGGCGGCGCCAATATCACGATCTAGCAGGTAGCTGACCGCAAAAGACCCGGGTCCAAGCCCGGGTTTTTTTGTTGCCGTCGGGGTCGGGGCCGTCGCGAGTTATGTGTTTAGATACGGAGACATTGGATGCCCGGACCTAAACGCGCGTCCGTCTACCTGCTGACCGTTGGCATAGCGGGATTGACCTTGCTGGTCGGCACGGCGTTAATCCAGGCGCCCCACGACTTGAGCTCGAAGAACGCAAGCGACCTCGTCTGGGATCTCGTCGTCCTGCTCGTCCTGACGTTCCTGTCCTCCATTGCGCCCCTCAAGACAAGACACGGCGCCGCGCTCACTGTCGGCTTGGCACCCCTTTTCGGCGCCTTGCTGTTGCTCCCGCCTTGGGCCTTAATGTGCGTTGCTGCCTTTGGAACGATCGACGAGCGGATACCTGGGCGATCCGTATCCTGGAGCCGGTTCATTTTCCCTCGGGGTATGTTTGCCTTTGTCTACGGGATCCCCAGCCTCGTCCTCTATGGATTAGGTCTCGAGAAACCGCACGCCGTGTGGGTCATTGCGCTGCCCCTGACGGTGTTGGTGATTGTTGCCCTCAACGACGCCTTTGTGGCGGGGTTCTTGTCGCTTCTCCAGGATGTCAGCTTCTGGCGGACTGCGAAGAATGCGGTCGCCGGTAACTGGCTGACGTACGTTGCCCTGCCGATTGTGGGTTACCTCATCTTCACGCTCTTGATGACCCACTCGCCGGTAGGCAAGCTCGTCGTATTCCTTCTATACGGTCCGCTTCTTGTCTACAGGACAAGCCTCCAAAAGCAGAACCGACTGGATCAGTGGCTTCGCGACTCCTTCATCATGCAGAGTCGCGTCGTCGATAAACGCGACGGCCAAACGTTTGGTCACTCGCAGCGCGTCGGTGAAATGTGCGAAGCGGTCGCACGCCTGATGCATATGAGCGACGAGGATTGCAATACCATTCGAGTCGCCGGTATCCTTCACGATCTTGGAAAGATCGCCATCCCGGACTCGATTCTCTTAAAGCCGGGGAAATTGACCCCCGAAGAATACGAGATCATCAAGACGCATCCAACGGAGGGCGCACAGATCCTGGCGGAGCACCCTGAGCAAAAGGACGTCGCGGAAATTGTCATGCACCACCATGAGCGATGGGACGGCGTTGGCTATCCCGACAAACTCAAAAGGGACCAAATTCCGATTGGCTCGCGAATCGTCAACGCCTGCGATGCCTTCGACACTATCACCCAGGCACGGGTCTTCCGGCCGACGGTCAAGACGCCCGCCGAGGCCATCACCGAGCTTCGGCAGTTAGCGGGTAGCTGGTACGACCCCGCCGTTATCGAAGCACTCGAAACGATTGTCGCCGAGCGGTGGAACGTCGAGATCGCAGCGCACGAGCCGCAGCCCCGCAAGCAAGGCTACCGAGACGTCTTGGCCATATCGTCATTCCGCCGCTTGTGGATCGGGCAGGCGGTCTCTTACTTCGGCGACATGATGAACACCACCGGGCTGGCGATCATGCTGTTTCTTGTTACCAGATCGCCCTCACTCGTCGCCCTTGGTTTGATCGCGAAAGCCGTTCCCACGATTTTGCTCGGCCTGGTGGCGGGTCCACTGGTGGATCGTCTGAATCGACAGCGCGTTATGGTCCTCGCCGATGTAAGCCGCGCTGTGCTGACCGTCACAATCCCCTTCTGGGCACTCCACTGGCTACCCGGAGTCTTTATCGCCGTCTTTCTGGTGGCGACGGCGGGCACGTTCTTTAATCCGGCCAAGCAGGCGATTATCCCGAACCTGGTCCCCGAAGGCCTCCTGGTTCAGGCCAACAGTTTGGTGCAATCTTCGGAACGGACCATGGAGCTGCTGGGCTATGCGCTTGCGGGCGTCATTGCAGCCGTTATCAGCTGGATCCCGCTCTTCCTCATTGACGCGGCCACCTACATGTTCTCGGCGGCTGCCCTGCTCGGGGTGCCAGATCTGTTGCGGAGGTCAACGCAGAAGCCGCTGATGCTTGCTCGCGATATTAGTGATGGGATGCGATTCATCGTGCGCAGCCCTATCCTCCGCTCGACGATGGCCCTTACGGCAATGACGGGCCTCTTCGCCGGCATGACCTTTCCGACACTGGTTGTGCTCGCCTATGAGTCACTGAAGGCCGGGGCGGGCGGCTATGGCGTTCTGGAAGCCGTTATCGGCGGCGGGGCTGTACTCGGCGCATTTTTCGCCCCGCAACTCATGGCGCGGTATCGCGCAGGCGTGCTCATCCTCTGCGGAGTTGCAGGCTTTGGCGTCGCCTATGCCCTGACCGGACTGCTGCAGAGCTTCGTCTTCGCCTTCGTCTTTCTCTTCGCCTGCGGCATCGCGAGCACCATCTATTACGTACCGCTGATCTCGGTGACGCAGCGGGAGGCTCCGGATTTCATTCGAGGCAGGGTCATGGCGAGCCGATTCCTGCTTGCTCAAGCGGGACTGCTGGGGGGTATGGCCATATCGGGCCCGCTCACTGATAGGCTTGGTGCCCCGTTGGTGTTTTTGACGGCTGGCACGTTGCTGATCAGCGCCGCGGTCGTCGGTTTCGCCTTTCGCGACCTCCGTGGCGCCACCCTTCGGGAGCCATCAGTGGCGCCGGTGCTCAAGACGGCTTCGGGCTAGCCGGTGTTCCTCTTCTTCGCGGTCATCGCCGGGGCGCTGGCGGTTGCCGTCCTGATCGGAGGCGACGTCCGCCGCCTGAGCCAGCTGCGCCTCCGTCACCTGGAGTTGCTGCTGGCCGCGTTTGCCGCCAAGATCTCGGTGGCGTTGCTGGGGACAACGCATGCGGCGGCCGCGGTCACCGCCGCCCGACCGCTGAATGTGATCGGGGCGGGCTTGCTGCTCGCGGTGGTCTGGTTCAACCGGCGGATTCCCGGGGCGATCCTGTTCGGCGCTGGCCTGACGCTGAACTTGATCGTAATTCTCGCCTTTGGCGGACGGATGCCTGTGCTCTTGCCCCGCGACATCGACCCCAACTCGGCGGTGCTGGCGGTGCTCAAGGGTGGTCTCGATCCGCTGCACGTGGCGTTGCCGCACCCACAGGGTCTATGGTTCCTCGGCGATATCTTTGCCATCCCTGGCATTGGGGGCCATGCCTCCCTGGTCAGCATCGGCGATCTGCTGATGGCCGCTGGCGTCGCCTGGCTCATCATCCGGTGCAGTCAGCGTGAGCGGTCCCTGCAAGCGGCCTACGGTCCCAGCCCCTCCCGGTAGCGGCC
>VBEN01000150.1 GCA_005881175.1 Chloroflexota bacterium | reverse complement strand
CGGTCAGGAGACGAATGACCTCGATCGCCTTGTACCCGGCGATCCCGCCACTGATCCCAACGACCACCCGGCGGCCCTTCAACCGCCCGTCGGTCATACCCGTGTCTGGCGGCGCTCGTGCTGGGCGGCGATCATGGCCAGGATCTCGCGCGCCGTCTCGTCGACATCACGGTTGCAGACGACGTGCTCGTAGTCCTGGGCCAGGCCGAGCTCGATCAGCGCTTCCTTTTGCCGAACCGCGAGGGCCGCGGGCGACTCCGTGTTGCGACCGGTCAGCCGGTTGAGCAGTTCATCCGTCGACGGTGGCGTGATGAAGATGAAAAGGCCGTCGGGCTTCCGCTTCCGGACGAAGGATGCTCCTTGCACGTCGATCTTGAGAATGATGTCCTCGCCCTGGTTGAGCGCCTCCTCCACCCGGCGGCGAGACGTCCCGTAATAGTGGTCATAGACCTTGGCCCATTCCAGGAATTCCTTCTGCTCGATCAGCCGCAGGAACTCCGGCTCGCTGACGAACGTGTAGCTGTGTCCGTCGACCTCACCCGGTCGGGGCGGACGCGTCGTATAGGACACGGAATACTTGAGATGGGGAGCCAGCTCGAACAGGCGGCGCAGAACGGTATCCTTCCCCACTCCACTCGGACCCGAAATCACGACCAAGAGCCCTTGCCTGGGCTGCTTCACCTGATCTCTGCTGATCATCGAATTGTAGGCGGGGGTCTGCCAGCCGGACGAAGCAGATTGGGATGTGGCGCGAGATGAGCGCAAGGCGGCGACGAGCACCGGAGCGAGCGCACCCGTCGGTGCGTGAGTGAGGGGCGCAGGAGCCCACGCAGCGATCGCTCGTGCCACGCCCAAGATGCGAGTTCGGTCTGGCAGGCCCCGCCTATTGGGCAGTCAGTGAATTCCACGCCAATTCGAAATCGTCGGGTGGCTCCGCCTGCCAGGTCATCGACTTCCCGGTCCGCGGATGCCGTAACGTCAGCGCCTGCGCGTGCAAGGCCGGCCTGGCGATCAGCGGCGAGCGGCGACCGTAGACCGGGTCGCCCAGTACCGGGTGCTTGATGAACGCGAGATGGACGCGGATCTGGTGGGTGCGTCCGGTGGTCAGCGAGACCTGGAGGAGTGAATGGCTGCCGGCAATCGCGAGCCGGTGGAATTCCGTGATCGCCTGGCGGCCGCCGGCGACCACCGTCATTCGTTGCCGGTGCTTGACGTCACGGCCGATGGGCGCCTCGATGCGGGCCGCCGGATCGGCCACCTCACCCACCACGATCGCCCGGTAGCGACGGCTCATCATCCGCTGCTGCAGCTGACGGGTGAGCGCGCGGTGCGTCTCGTCATTGCGCGCGACAACGATCAGGCCGGAGGTGTCGCGGTCGAGCCGGTGGACGATACCCGGCCGCTCCGCCCCGCCGATCGTCGACCATCCCGCACCGCGGGCGAGCAATCCGTGAACCAGGGTGCCGGTGGCATGGCCGGGTCCCGGATGCACGACGAGGCCCGCCGGCTTATCGATGACGACCAGGTCGTCATCCTCGTAGAGCACACGGAGGTCCATCGCTTCGGCCTGGAGCCGGCTCGGCTCTGTCGGTGGCACCTCCCAGCTCAGCCGATCACCCTTGCGCAGCCGGACGCCCGCTCGGGCCGGTCCATCGTTGACCCGAACATGGCCGTCCGCGATCAGCCGTTGGACGCGGTTTCGGCTCTGTCCAATCAGCAAGCCGGCCAGGTACTGGTCGAGTCGGGGGGCGTCGACCGGGACGGTGTGCTGCTCCGCCTCGGTCAAGCGCGACGCGGCCGGCCGCCCCGCCACAAGGTGCCCAGCAGGAGCACGGCGACCCCGACGGTGATCGCCGAGTCGGCGACGTTGAAGATTGGCCAGTGCGGAACCTGGATGAAGTCGATCACCGAACCCTTGACGCCACGATCGTAGGCGTTGGCGATGGCGCCTCCCAAGACCAGCGCCAGCCCCAGCCTCGCCGGCCAGTCATGAGGTGGCAGCCGCCAGTAATAGATAAGGATGCCGACGATGACCACCGCCGAGATCAGCAGGAAGCCCAGGGTGAAGGTCTGGAAGAGCCCAAACGCAGCTCCCGCGTTCCGGGTGACGGTCAGGTACAGCACGTGGTCGATGATCTGGCGGGGGCCGTAGGGCACCCCAAATCGCTGTTCGACCACGATCTTCGTCACGCGGTCGACAACGATAACGACGGTGGCGATCGCCGTCAGCAGGAGGTAACTGCGGAACCGGCTCAGCGCGCCACCCGGACGACGCTCACCTGGAGGTCGTGCCCCTCGATCTGCAGGGTCTGGGTAGACGCTCCCTCGGGCGCCTGGCCGCGTGCGACCGCCACCGCCAGCGTTTCGGAGCTGATGTACTCGCGCCACCGCTCGAGCGCGTCGGCCAGGATCCCGTCACCCTGGTAGAAGAGGCGGATCCGGTCGTCGACCGCGAAGCCTGACTGCTTGCGAAGCTCCTGGATCTTGCGAACCAGGTCGCGGGCCAGGCCCTCGAGCTTCA
>VBEN01000149.1 GCA_005881175.1 Chloroflexota bacterium | reverse complement strand
GATCGTGACACTCGTTCGGACCTATCTCGAACGAGAGGGTTTTCTTGTGGTCACGGCAGGAGATGGCCGGGCCGCTCTGGCAGCGGTCGCGCAGGCGCAGCCGAGACTGATCGTGCTCGACCTGATGCTACCCGAACTCGACGGGCTCGCCTTGATGCGGATTGTTCGCGAGCGTTCGGAGGTCCCAATCGTGATCCTCTCCGCACGGGGATCGGCTGCCGACCGTGTCTACGGCATCCATGAAGGCGCCGACGATTACCTCGTCAAGCCCTTCTCCCCTGCCGAGCTCGTCGTTCGAGTCAAGGCAGTCCTACGCCGGACCGAGGCCACGCCTGGACGGCCGAAGGATCGCGGCACGATTCGGCACGGGGACCTCGCGATCGACCTGGACCGACTCGAGCTGCGACGCGGCGATCGAATCATTGCCCTCACGGCCGCCGAGTTCCGCCTTCTCACGGCACTGGTGCAGGCCGAGGGCCGGGTGCTGACCCGGCAGGTCTTGCTCGACGCCCTATATGGGCCGGTGCAGGGCGACGCCCTGGAGCGGACCATCGATGTCCACATCGGCCGGCTGCGCGACAAGCTTGGGGAGGAGGCCGATCGTCCGCGCTACATCGCGACGGTACGGGGCGCCGGATATCGCGCCGTCGAGGGAGCCACCGCGTGAAATGAGGCCAACGTGGCGTCCTCGAGGCATCGCGGCCCGCATTTCCCTGCTCGCCATCCTGGTGACCGCCGTGGCGCTGGGCATCATGGCGATCGGCGTGCTGGGCGTCGCTCAATCAACGTTCAAACAACTCATGGTTCAAGCGGGCCAATCCGCCGCCACCGCGAAAGACATGTTCGACCACACCGTGGTGACCGTCTTCACCGTGGCGGTGCTGGTCGCCGCGATCGTCAGTGTCGTGCTGGCCTCGCTTTTGGCTTTGAGGTTGGCGAGACCACTCGACGAGATCGCCCGCGCGGCCAGGCGGGTTGCGCACGGCGAGTACGACACGAGGGTGCAGCGCCAGGGCCCCGAGGAAGTGGCCTCGCTCGCTGACTCCTTCAACCAGATGGCGGAGAGCCTGCAGGAGCAAGAGCAGATGCGTCGCGAGTTCATCGTCAACGCCGCGCACGAGTTGAGCACGCCTCTCACCAACCTCCAGGGGTACCTCGAGGCCCTGCGCGACGGCGTAATCGCGCCGAGTGCCGAACAATTTCAGTCGCTCCACGAAGAGGTCGACCGGCTGGTGCGCCTATCCCAATCGCTCAACACGATGGCGCAGGACACCGCCGCAAGCACCGGAAGAACGCTCGAGACGATTGACCTGGTCCCGGCGGTGCGAACGGCCGTGGAGCTGGCCCGCCCGTCATTTGATGGGAAGAGAATCCAGTTGCGGGTTCATCTCCCAGACCGGCTGCCCGCTCGCGCCCAACCGGACCAGCTGGCGCAGGTGCTCGCCAATCTGTTCCAGAACGCGTCGCGCTACACGCCAGATGGCGGACTGGTCACGGTCGCGGCCGAGGATCGGCGGAGCGATGTCCTCGTCAGCGTCAGCAACACGGGCGACGGCATCCCGCAGCAGGATCTGCCCCACATCTTCGAGCGCTTCTATCGGGTCGAGAAGTCCCGGGACCGCGCCCGCGGCGGCGCCGGCATCGGACTGGCCATCGTCAAACAGCTGGTCGAGGCAACCGGCGGCCGGGTCGGCGCGGAATCGCAGGCGGGTGTCACGAGGTTCTGGTTCAGTTTGCCCGCGTAGCGATTGTGTCGATCGGGTGAAGGCGCGTCATCGGCCGGTCATCCGCCCGCCCTACCCTTCCCGGACATGTCGACATCACTGTCTGAGGAGGAACCATGCGATATCTGATCCGACTGTCGATTGCGATCACGGCGATGGCCACCGCCCTGCTGGGCGCCCCGGCCTTGCTGGCTCAGGCGGCAGCGCCAACGGCCGGGGCCAACCACGCCGTCTTTGTCCAGACCGACGATCCCGCCGGCAATTCCATCGTCGCCTACGCGCGTCACGATGACGGGACCCTGACGTTCGCCGCGACCTACCCGACCGGCGGAAACGGTGGGCGAGCGGCCGGCGCCGCGGTGGATCCGCTCGCCTCGCAGGGTGGGCTGGTGTACGACGCCAACCACGCCTTATTGCTGGCACCCAACGCCGGAAGCAACACCGTTTCGGTCTTCAGCGTCAGCGGGGATGCCCTGCACCTCAACCAGGTGGTCGCGTCGGGTGGCCCATTTCCGGCCAGCATCGGCGTCCATGGCGACCTTGCTTACGTCCTCGATGCCGGTTTTGCCGGCTACGTCCAGGGCTATCGCATCCAGGGCGGAACGCTGCATCCGATCGCCGGGTCGCTGCGCTCGCTCGGTCTCGGCAACGGCAACCCGCCAGCCTTTCTGCAGTCGCCGGCCCAGGTTGGCTTCACGCCCGACGGCAGCAAGCTCATCATCACGATGAAGGGCAACGGCGGCGGCTCGGTGTACGTCTACGGCGTCTCACCTGACGGGCGGCTCTCTGCCAGCCCCGCAATCACCGCCGTCGGCGGCAACGCCTTCGCCTTTGTGTTCGATCCAGCCGGGCGGTTGGTGATCGTCAACGCCGCTTTCGCCAACCTGTCGACCTACAACGTCAACAGCGATGGAAGCCTGTCCCTGATCAGCGCCGGCGCCTCGGATGGCCAGGCTGCGGCCTGCTGGGTGACAGTGGCAAGTGGCAATTACTACGCCGCGAACGCGGGCAGCGGCAGCCTCAGCCAGTACACCATCGACGGCAATGGCACCGTGGTGTTGGGTCAGTCGCCGGCCGCGACCGGGATCCCCGGCGCCATCGACATGGCGGCCTCGAGCGACGGGCACTTCCTGTACGCGCAAAGCGGCGGAAGCGGCACAGTCAAGGGCTTCGCGGTCAACGGCGACGGCTCGCTGACCCCGGTCGGTTCGTGGACAGTTCCCGATGGCGGCGGGCAGGAGGGTATCGCCGCGGCGTAACAGCAAAAAAGGCCCGCGGCTCCCCGTCCCCGGGAGCCGCGAGTCATCCATATCGTTGGCCCATCCTTTTCACGACGAATCATGAACAGGCAGTGCTAAACACCAGCGCCTGCAGTGATGATGACCGTCGCTATTGTCAAACCGCTGACCCTGCTTTATGATCGCCGCGCCGAGGCAGGCGCCCGGCGGGGGTGAATCAAGTGAATCATCGATTTGGTTCTGGCGCCATCGCGGTCCTGATAGTTTGCGCGGCGTTCGCGACCTCGCTCTCCGTCGTCAACGCGTCGTCCACAAGTGCTCGCGGTGGCCTTCACTTCACGCGAGTTTCGGCAGTCAGCAGCGCCACCGTAAGGGTGAAAGAACTCCGGGCGCCGACGATGGGCTCGCACCCCGGTGGTCTTCATCCCTTTCGGCCGACGTCCACGCCGGCACATACGCCGCGAGCGTCTTCGGTGCCGGTTGCAACCGTCGCCAGCACACCGAGCTCAGCGGCCACCACAACGGCGACCGAGCAGGTGCTGACCGGCTTCACCGGGGTCACGCTCAGCCAGCAGGTGAACGCGCTGGGTAACGATCAAGCGGTCACACCGCCAGACCCCCAGATCGCGGCCGGTCCACAGTACTTGCTGGAGATGGTCAACAGCAGTGGAACCGTCTGGACCAAGTCGGGAAGCCTCGTCAAGATCTTCGATCTCAATGCCTTCTTCAAGGTCCCGAGCGGCTACACCTTCTCCGACCCGCGAGTTCTCTATGACGCCATCAGCGGACGCTGGTTCGCATCCGGCGTCGCCTTCGTCACTCCGACGTACGGAAGTGTCCTCGTCTTTGGGATCTCCGCCACCGACGATCCGAGCGGCGCGTGGACCATCTACTCGGCCGACAACAACAGCAACGTGACCCATGACCAGCCCAAGATCGGGGTTAGCAGCGACAAGGTGGCGTTCTCCTTCAACGACTTCCTCAACGCGGCGCTCTTCCAGGGAGCCTCCACCTGGGTGTTCGGGAAGTCCGCCATGTTGCAGGGACTCAGCAGCATTCCTGGCGAGGCAATCGGCCCGGACTCATCTCGGGTCAGCATCGTGCCCGCGATCGAGCTTTCCGCCACCAGCACCGAGTACATGACCTATAACAACAGCGACTGCGCGTATTCCGGATGTAACGCCGGGTACCCTTCGATCGGTCTCGTTGCCCTGACCGGCGACGCGTCAAATGGGACGCTGGTCTGGAATGAGTCCGATCCGGGAATCGCGGGAACCTCTCAGCCGCCGGCGGCGGATCAACCGGGACTGCCCGGTTCGATTCAGACGAACGACGACCGGTTCCTCACCACCGTCTTTGAGAA
>VBEN01000148.1 GCA_005881175.1 Chloroflexota bacterium | reverse complement strand
CGCTGACGGCGATGGCGAGTAATGCCGCCGGTCGGCGGCGGAAGGGACGCACCGTCGGTGGAACTGTAGCCGAATTCACGCACCTGTTCAACTAGGCTCTGGCCCAAACCTTCGCTCAAATCACTCATAGCTAACCATTGCCTTAGCGGCAGCCTTGGCCCTAACCAGGAGCCTGTTCCAGGCTGCAAGGGTCGTAGTTAGTCGACTACCAGTCTCTGGGTCGCGCGAAAGACCGGGGGCGGCCTGTGGTTGTACCTCGCAGGTAAGCCATGGGTCCTCGATCGACCACGCCGTATGACCTGGTCTTCTTGCCGGTCTCAGAGATCCCGGTGCTCGAGCGCATCAGACGGCTGAACTGGCAGGACTTCGAGCAGTTTGTCGCTGAGGCATACCGGCGCCAGGGACCCCACGTCGAGCACACCGGTGGGACACATCCTGATGGCGGCTACGACCTGGTCCTACTCCGGGATAAGGCGTCCCTTCTTGTCCAGTGCAAGCACTGGCTTGCGTATCAAGTCGGCGTTCCACGGGTTCGCGAACTTGTTGGCGCAATGCATAAGGTTGGCGCAACGGGAGCCATTCTCGTTACGACCGGGATTTTTACCGCTCCGGCGAAACAGTTCGCCAGTGGTATGCCAATCGAACTCGTGGACGGCGAAGGGTTGATCAAATTGTTAACGCTCCCGACTCACGAGCGGACAGAGGAGGAGCCGGTTGCGACCGCCGGCGGTTCGCCGGAGTGCCCGAAGTGTGGAAAGCGGATGGTCTGGCGCAAGGCCGAAAAAGGCCGGCATCTGGGTGAGCGCTTCTGGGGTTGCCCGAGCTATCCGCGCTGCCGGGGTATCCGGCAGGCGGCGTGACGCCGGCACCGAGAATGCATTGAACATCTGGCTCATTGTCGGCGGCGCAGTCGGGATCGCACTTCTTGTCGTGATCGCGGTCACCATCCAGCGGCCACGGCTGGTCGATGACGAACTGAACCCACACTCCCGCGGAAGTCAGTCACGAAAACCAGCCGCCGGGCAGTCGAGCAAGTTAGCTCAATCTGGTTCGCTCACGCCAGCGTCGCTCATCGGGGTGCTTCTGGCTATTCGAGCCGATCGCCGGACCGGGACGCTCGTCCTCAGCTTCGGTGGGCAAAGCTGCAGCCTCTATTTCCTCTTCGGCCACCTCTTCCATGTTTCGAGCGGCACGCTCAACGGAGAGCCGGCGCTCAAAACCGCCCTGGCCTGGCCTGAGATCAGTTATACGTTCGATGCCGAGGCTGCTCTCCCGACGGAGGAGACCATCCAGCGGCCGATCGATGAAATTCTTGCCGACTCCCATTCCTGAAGATCACCAGTCACGCGCCGTTTGAAGCTGGTCTTCGAGGCGACCGCGGCATTCACTGCAGACGTAGGCCTCGTCGTCGTTTGCCCGGCGGTACTCACCTCCGTCAAGAAAGGCATCCACGTCTCGGCCACACAGGTCGCAGGTGACCTCGTGGCCCGCGCACTCCGAGCAAATTCGTTCGCCGGGTTCGAACTCGCTGAAGGTCGCACTGTTGACCCCCAACCCAGCCGCTCGCAACAAGGCGATCACATGACTGTCCAACCCCATTTCCCCAACATCGAGGGTGGGAATGCCGCAGTATTTGCACGCCGCCACCTCATGCTGATGGCGCAGCTCCAGGATCTCCTTGGTGGCATCCGCCAGGCTCTCAGGTTGACTGGTGCTGTCGTCATCGGCAGCCAGTCCCTCGTCATCACGAGGTAGCAGGCTAGTCTTCTGCCTCAAGAACTCGCGAGCATCGTCGGCGTCCGCAGTCGGCACCGCGATGGTGAGCATAGCCGGGGTGTCGTAGCTCGGAGTGAAGGACGTGGGCGAGCTCGCCCCCTCTATCGAAACTCGATAGCCGGCGACCTCGAGCGTTGTCCGCACCAGGTCGGCATCGCTCGCCGACCTCGTCTCATAGATAGCGGTCCACCCTGTTTCGCTGCCTTCCACGCTATGCCCCGACGCTGTCGATCCGCCACCTGGGGATTCCGCTTAGCTTTTCAATCAGTGGCGTCACAATGGTGCGACCGCGCATCCCCGCCAGCCATTCAGACGGAATCGAACCAATGCCCCAGTGCGCTCCGGCAAGCCCGCCTGCCACGGCGGCTGTTGTGTCGGTATCGTGCCCGAACCGAATTGCACGAAAGATGGTGGAGGCAAAGTCTGGGTTCGATCGAAAGGCTTCGAAGGCGGACCAGAAGCAATCGAGGACATAGCCGTGTCCTGAGCGTTGGTCGTAAGCACGCAACCTGGCAAGCTCGTCGGCAAAACCAGCCGGCAGAGCCGAATGGGCCGCCGCAAAAGACGCTTCCAAGGCATCGTCAGGGCCTTTCCCATCGAGAAGGGCACGGACGAGCAAACAGTAGACGGCACAGGTGACCTGGGCCCTCGGGTGAGCGTGGGTGATGCACGACGACCGGCAGGCCCAACCGACGAGTTCCTCGGCGAGTAGCCGCCTGCCGACGAGGGCGACTGGAAGGATCCGCATGAGCGAACCATTGCCGTTATCCTGCTCGGCATTTCCCCCGGCGGTTTCTGCTGGTGCCCCAGTGCGTAAACGGTCCAATGCGGCGTCCGTAGTCGTACCGACGTCGAAGATTTGCCCCGGCTTGTAGTCCTCAGCGTCTCGCCAGGCGAGAAACCGCTTGCCTTGATCGGTCGTATCGAAGCCGACAGACACCAGCGAGTCGAGCGACGCCAGCATCAGGCCGCCGTCGTCGCTCCAGGTTCCCGCGGGCTGCTTGTGCACGCCGCGATGACCCCAGACCACTTCCCGGATCGCCGATGGCTCCCGGAATTCATAGGGCACGCCGATGGCATCACCAATGAGGTGACCCCAGACCGCCCCTGATAGGCGCGCAGCCAGCGTAACGGTCAATCGACCGGCAGGGCTATGAGACGGCTTCGGTCTCTCGCACGCCAACGCGCCCGCCGTCGCCCCGGTCCTCGGTGTAGTCGCGGAGGACTTTCGAGCGGCTCGGGTGACGTAGCTTGCGCAGGGCGGTCGCCTCGATCTGCCGGATCCGCTCACGGGTCAGGCCCATGCGCCGGCCGACCTCTTCGAGGGTGCGCGGCTCATCGTCGACCAGCCCAAAGCGCAGCTGGACAACCCGCCGCTCGCGCGGGCGCAGCGTCGCCAGGATGTCCTCAACCTCGTTGCGGAACATCGCCTCGCTAGCCGCCTCGAGCGGTGCGACCGCCATCTTGTCCTCGACGAAATCGCCCAGGTGAGAATCCTCTTCCTCGCCAATTGGCGACTCGAGCGACACCGGCTGCTGCGAGATCTTCTTCAACTCCTGGACCTTATCGACAGTGATGCCCATGCCGTAGGCGAGCTCCTCTTCGCTCGGCTCGCGACCGAGCTGCTCGAGCAGGGCCCGCGAGACACGCGCTAGCTGGTTGAGCGTGTCGACCATGTGGACCGGGATGCGGATCGTCCGCGCCTGGTCCGCGATGGCGCGCGTGATCGCCTGGCGGATCCACCAGGTCGCATAGGTCGAGAACTTGAAGCCGCGCTTGTAGTCGAACTTCTCGACAGCGCGCATCAGCCCGAGGTTGCCCTCCTGGATCAGGTCGAGGAACGACAGCCCGCGGTTGAGGTATTTCTTTGCCAC
>VBEN01000147.1 GCA_005881175.1 Chloroflexota bacterium | reverse complement strand
CAACGAGGAACTGGCGCCGTTCCGGATCCTCACCGGCATCGAAGTGGACATCCTGGAGGACGGCTCCCTCGACCAGGACGAGGGGCTGCTGGCAGATCTGGACGTGGTGGTGGCCAGCGTGCACTCCAAGCTGCGGATGGAGGCGCCGGCCATGACGGTCCGGATGCTGGCGGCTATCGAGAGCCCGCACTCCGACATCCTCGGGCACTGTACCGGGCGAATCATTGTGGGGCGCGGCCGCAAACCGTCCACCTTCGACGCGGCCAGCGTGTTCGAGGCATGCGCCCGCACGGATACGGCGGTGGAGATCAACTCCCGGCCCGAGCGGCGCGACCCGCCACCTGAACTGTTGGAGCAGGCTGTGGACGCCGGGTGCCTGTTCAGCATCGACACCGACGCCCACGCCCCCGGCCAGCTGGAGTGGCAGTGGTACGGCTGCGAGCAGGCGGCCGACGCGGCCGTGCCAGTGGAAAGCGTGGTCAACACCTGGCCTGTCGATCAGGTGCTGGAGTGGGCGGGCCGGAAGGGCTAGCCGCCGCCGCTGGGCCATGCGGCCTCCTAATGCGGCCGGTCACTGCTTGACGACACGAAACCGGAGATCGGTCAGCTGTTCCCCCTTGCCCAAGGAGATCCGCTCCAGGTCGATGCGCTTTCCGTCGCCGCCGGAGAAGAGCTCGACCCCGCCGCCGAGCAGCACCGGGGCCAAGTGGATGACTATCTCATCGAGCAGGCCGGCCTGGAGGCATTGTTGGCTGAGGCTAGCGCCGAATATCCCCACGTCCCGGTCCCCGGCTGCGGTCTGAGCGGTTGCGACGGCCTCCTCGATCCCATCCGAAACGAAGTTGATTCTTGGGTCTTCGCTCTTGTCGGACGGCCGGTGAGTAAGCACGAAGACCCGTCCGTCGTATGCTCCGCCGTAGATCCCGCCGACCCCATTCCATCGCTCGGTGGCTAGCTGGTACCAGCGTCGGCCCGCCAAGATTGCGCCAATCCTCTTCATAGTCTCGTTGGCCAGAGAGGTCGTTTCGCCGTAGGCGAAGGCCCAATCCATCGAATCGTCGGGACCCGCGATGAATCCATCCAACGACATCGTGTGATGACAGATCGTGCCCATCGTTTTCCTCCAGTCGGTTCAAACCGGACCCGCATCCTAGTGGCGAGATCGTTTGTAGTTGAGCCCGCGGATTCAGCGGAAATTCATCGGTCACGCATCCCTCTGTTGACGGAGTCGCCATATTGGATGTATGTTGCAGCTAATTAATTATGGCGCCCAGAGCCTACCGGATGACGCGTCGGGCCGCCGCGAACGCCGAGACTCGGCGACGGATCGTGGACGCCGCGATAACTCTCCATGCCGAGAAAGGCGTCCTCGGTACGAGCTGGCCCGATATTGCGAAGCGCGCTGATGTGGCGCTGGGTACGGTGTATCGCCACTTTCCCAGCCTGGATCAACTGGTCCCAGCGTGCACCTCCGAGAACGCCGTCCGCATGAAGCCTCCTGGGGTCGGCATCCTGGTTGGGCTGACCCGTCCTGAGGAGCGCATCGGCCGATTCGTGGGGGAGCTCTTCGCCTTCTATGGGCGGTCGGCGCCCTGGACCCCGAGGGCCGCCGTCGACCGGCAGCAACTCCCAATTCTCGACACCATACTCAGCCGTCGCGAAGCAGGGTTGAGAGCTCTTGTGGAAGAGACGCTTGGGCCGCTCCGACGTCAGCGTCACGCGCTGGATGCGGCACTGGCCCTTACCGACTTCGGCGTCTGGCGGTCGCTAACCCGTTCGGGGCTTTCGACACAGGGCGCCGCCCGCCTTATCACCGAGATCCTCATCACCTGGTTGAACCGACGTCGCATTCACTGAAGTTGCCGGCAGAGGTCGCTATGGTCCGGGTCTGAAGGCCCCGGAAAGGAGGGCGGAACAAATGGCCGAAGTGCACGAAATCGCTGACGGTATCTTTCGGATCGCGACCTTCATCCCGGAGGCCAACATCACCTTTAACCAATTCCTCATAGCGGATGAGACACCGCTCTTGTTTCACACCGGGCAGCGGCTGCTCTTTCCCCTGACTGTGGAAGCGGTTCGACAGGTTATCGACCCAACCCGGTTGCGGTACATTTCGTGGTCGCACTTGGAAGCGGACGAGTCCGGGGCCCTGAATGAGTTTCTCCAGATCGCCCCGCAGGCCGAAGCAGTCCACAGCGAATTGGGCGTGACGGTCAATGTCAACGACTACGCCATCCGTCCGGCCAAGATGATGGCCGACGGGGATGTGCTCAACCTGGGCCGGCACAAACGACGATTCCTGATCACACCGCAGGTCCCGCATTGCTGGGATGCGATCCTGGCGTTCGAGGAAACAACGGGCACGCTGATGGCGAGCGACCTGTTCACCCAGCTCGGCGAGAAAACCTCCATGACGAGTGGCGACATGGTGGAGCGCACGATGGCATCTCACAAACAGTTGCCCACGTATATTCCGGTTAGCCAGCACACGGCACGAGTGTTTGATCGGTTGGAAGCATTGCGGCCAAACGTGCTTGCCTGCATGCATGGGCCGGCCTTTACCGGTGACGCCGCCCAGGCACTCCGCGACCTGCGCACTGCGCTGTTCTCTCAGCGCGACGAGGAGCTAACCAAAATAGGAGGAGGACCCGAGCCGGCCCGGAAGTCCTGACCACGGGGAGTGGCTGGCGGTGATCAGGGAGCCCGATATCAGGTCGCCGTCGTCGTGAGGTCATAAACCGTAACGCCGCCGACCGTGGTGGCGGTGAAGTTCTGCTGAACCCAGGCGCTGATCTGGGATGCGTTGCTGCTGGTGCTTCCGGATCCGAGCCCACGACCGCCAGCGATGAAGTAGTGGATCTTCCCGTCACGGACGTTTTTCTGGAACTGTGCCAGCGTTGGCGCCGGGTCAGTCCCGTTGAAGCCGCCAATGGCCATGACCGGATCGCCGGTCGCGAGCTCATAGCCCGCCGCGTTGTTGGCGTCGATTGTCGCCGCCACCCAGGTGTAACGGCTCGCATCGGCTTGCAGCAAGCTGACCAGGGCGGCCGCCGGCCGGCCGCTGTTCAGGAACCCGCCGCCACCGGGATTTCCGCCGCCGCCAGACGCTGAATTCGGTCCTGCACCGCGCAGATCGCCGCCGAAGCCGCCACCAAAGGCGCTCCCAGGTGGGCCGAATCCGCCAGTCGGGCCGCCGCCGGCAAACGGGCCGCCCGCTCCGCTGGCCGCGGCGACGGCCGGGCCCGCTGAGGGGATTGCGCCAGTGTGCGCCGTCGAGACGGTATCGAACGTGTAGGCGGCGGGGCTGGCGAGCACCGCCATGACGCCCAGCGCGGCGACCGCAAGGGCGGTTTTCCGCGACGCGTTCGCGAGGCCCGTGATCAACGCCGCCACCGCAAGACCGCCGACGAGCACGGCCGTCCGCAAGGCAGGGACGAAGGTGGCTGAGCGGTCAAGCAGGACGAAGGCCCAGAGCGCCGTCGCCGCCACCCCGGCGCCCAGCGCCAGGCGTACGATCCGTTCAGAACGGTGCCGCCAGAGGAAGATGCCGCCCATGCCAACCAGCGCGCCAATCGCGGGA
>VBEN01000103.1 GCA_005881175.1 Chloroflexota bacterium | reverse complement strand
TTAGACTCTCGAGGCAGGCAACCGCGGTTCTCAGGAGGGCTGACCATGCGCGTGATGGATGTCGTAAACGAAACGAAGGCGGCGATGCGGGCGAGTGAGGTCTTCGGCACGCCCTATGAGAAGGATGGGATCACGATCATTCCCGCGGCCAAGATCGCGGGCGGCGCCGGCGGTGGCGGCGATCAGCACGAGCCGCAGGCGGGCGGTGTGGGTTTCGGCGTCTCCTCGCGCCCGGTTGGCGCCTTTGTCATCAAGGGCGGCGACGTGAGCTGGCAGCCGTCCCTGGATCTGAATCGGGTGATCCTGATGGGCCAGGTGGTGGCCATCGTGGCCCTGCTCACGGTACGCGCGGCGTTCAAGGCGTGGGCGAAACGGCGCGCGTGATTCCGACGGCGATCGACCTCGACCTGCAGTCGGTCCGGCGGCATTTTCCCGCGCTATCGCTGCGGATCGATGGCCGGCCGGTCGTCTACCTGGACAATCCGGCCGGCACCCAGGTACCCCAACGGGTGATCGATCGGACCGCCGCTTACTGGCAGACGATGAACGCCAACCACGGCGGCGTCTTCGCTACCAGCGAGCGCTCGGACGCGCTGATTCTCGAGGCGCGCGCTGCGGCGGCCGCGTTCGTGAACGCCGGGTCGCCGGAAGAGATCATCTTCGGGCCGAACATGACCACGTTGACGTTCGCCGTCAGCCGCGCCATCGCCCGGGAGCTGCGGCCGGGGGACGAAATCGTGGTGACCCGCCTCGAACACGACGGCAACGTATCGCCCTGGTTGGCGCTGCAGGAGCAGGGGGTTGTCGTGCGGTTCGCCGACATCAGGACGCCGGAGTGCACGCTCGATCTCGATGACCTCGGCCGGCAGCTGTCGCCGCGGACTCGCCTGGTGGCGGTGACCCATGCATCCAACGCAGTCGGGACGATCCCAGATCTCCAGGTTGTCTCGCGCGCCGCCCATGCCGCCGGCGCGTGGTTATGGGTGGACGCCGTGCACTACGGTCCCCACGGACCGATCGATGTGCAGGCGATCGACTGCGACTTCCTGGTTTGCTCCAGCTACAAGTTCTACGGTCCCCATGTCGGCATTCTCTATGGACGTCGCGAGCTGCTCGAGCGATTGCGGCCGTATAAAGTTCGGCCGGCCAGCGACGAGTTGCCCGGCCGTTGGGAGACGGGCACCCAGAATCACGAGGGCCTGGCCGGCCTGCTCGGGGCTTATGAATACCTCGCCGATCTTGGCGGGTCGACGGTGGTCCGGCGGCAGGCGTTCGAGGCGGCCATGCAGCGAATTCAGGGGCACGAGCAGGCGCTGGCGGCGCGTCTGATCGTCGGACTCGGACAGATTCGCGGGGTCCAGATTTATGGGATCACGGCACCCGATCAGCTCCATCGACGCGCCCCAACCGTGTCCCTCACCTGGCCGCCGCACCGGCCCCAGGCGCTCGCCCGCTGGCTGGCCGCCCAGCAAATCTTCACGTGGCACGGTGACCATTACGCGACCGAGCTGATCGCCCGGCTTGGCCTTGCCGATCGTGGCGGCACGCTCCGCATCGGCCTGGCCCACTACAACACCGCGAGCGAAGTCGACCTCGTCCTCGAGGTGCTTGCCGGCTTCAAAGGCTGATCAGTATCACGCCGGCGAAGGCCAGCCCGATGCCGAGCTGCTGCAGGCGCGCCATGCGCTCGTCTAACACGACACGCGCCAGCACGACGGTGGCGACCGGATAGAGGGAAGAGAGAATCGACACGACGCTCAGCAGGCCGATCGTGGTGGCAAACGCGAAGAAGACGTCGGCTCCGACATCCAGCACGCCGACGGCAAACAGTGAGGGCAGGTCGCGCAGACGAGGACTGATGCGCGATCGGAAGGCGATCCCGAGGAGCAGGAGCGCGGACACGCTCCCGGCCCGGGTCGCCAGGACTCCCCAGACGGCGTCGGGCCGGCTGGCAAAGCGAATCGCGACCAGGAAGAGCCCGAAGGCCAATGCGGCGAGCAGGGCCAGGCCGGCGCCGGGAACGAGCCGGCGCCCCGCTTGCGTGGGGCGGCGATCGAACGCCAGCAGCGCAACCCCGCCCAGAGCCAGCGCCATGCCACCGAGCTGGCGGCCGCCAGGTCGCTCCCCGAGCGCCAGCCCGACGAGAACCGGAACCACCGGCCCGGTGGCGGCAATCGTCGAGACCACGCTGACCACCCCGATCGCCATGCCGCGGTAGACCGCCGCCAATCCGATCAGCCCGATCAAGCCGGCCAGCAGTCCGGCCGCAATCCAGGGTCCGGGGCGGAAGGGGACCCCACGCAGGATGACCACGGCCGTGATCAGGACCAGCGTTGGTGGCTGCGAGACGAACAGCACCGCGAAGGTTCCCAGGCGTCGGGTCTGAACGCCGCCGATGAAATCGCCGACGCCCCAGCTCAGGCTGGCCGCGAGCGCCAGCAGAACGGCCGTCAGTTCGAGACCCGGCGCACGGTGGCTCTGACGGCGAGATCACCGAGCCGCTGCCGGCGGCCCCGGCGAAGCAGCAAGACGGCATCAATGGGCCAGACCACAACGAGCCCGCCGATCACATTGCGCAGGGCCGCGCGCCACCAGCCAGGAACTCCGCCCTCCGGCCCGTAGACGGAGATGCCCATCAGGAGCTTGCCCAGCGTCTGGCCGGTTCGCGCCTCATAGGGCACGCGGTATAGGAAGGTCACGCCGGCGAGGAGCAGGAGACCTTGCGGGTCGAGCACGACCTCCGTCGTGTCGAGCCCGGACACCGCGGTGAGGATCAGCACCGTGATCCCGAAGGCCAGGGCCAGGTCGACCAGGGCGGCCCAGAGCCGGCGGATCAACGGATATTGCTGCCGGATCTGGTCGCCCCCATCACGAAAGAGCCTCGCTTCAATCGAGTCGGCCAGATTCCGGCGCACCGCAAGCACGATCGGCTCGAGTGCCGTCAGCGCTCCCCGACGCGCCAGCCAGCGGACGGACAGCACGACGGCCAGCGTGGCCAGCGTGGTAACCGCGATCACGAAGAACCGATGCTCGGCGCGGTGAAACAGCCGGACCGCTGGCTGGCCGACCAGGGCCCCCAGGCCGACGAAGAACGCGATGTAGACCAGGACCGAAGGAACCAGGCCGGCCGCAAACGTCAGGCGAGGCATATTGCTGACGCCGGCCGCCTGGGTGGTGTGAATCCGCAAACCGGGAATCAGACGGCCGGCGAAGACGGCGGGCGCGCCGCCTCTTCGCAACAGGTGGATCGCACGTTCCAGCGCGCGTCGAAACCGCAACGTATCCGCAACCTTCATCAAGGCAGGCTGCCCCACGGTGGCAAAAATCTCGCGGCCGATCATGGCCCCGATGACCGTCGCTACCAGCAGCGCGGCGATCATGGGGACCGGATCCACCGTGCCACTGGCGATGGCGATGCCGGCGATCATTAACAACAGGTCGCCCGGCGCGAACGGTACGGGAACCCCACTCTCCTCGATGAAGACCAGCCCCGCGATAACGGCAATCAACAGGTCACCGCTCAGGTTCGAGATCGAGCTGATCGGGTTCATCAGTCCGCTCCCTCTTTACGTTGCGACGGCGGCCGTACTAGCTGATCAGTTGTCGAATCAAGGGGACGGGAAGATAACCGCAGCCGAGAAAGGCGTCGTGGAACGACTTGAGCGCGTAACCCGCGTGGCTCTCCAGGTCGCGGCGTAAGTCGAGGATGAGCAGCTTGCCGAGTGTATAGCTCAGATACAGCGGATCCCAGGCGCCCCGCATCGCCTCGCGCTGAGCGGGCAACTCCGACAGAAAACCCACGGACATGAAGAGTCGAATCGCTTCGGGCATCGGCATCGCATGGCAATGGAGGCCGAGCGCAACCAGGAACCGGCAGTCGCGTAACAGGGCTTCGCTGCGCTGAGCCAGTTGAAGTTTGGGATCCGTCGAGTAGCCGGCGTCGAGCATCATCTCCTCGACGTAATGCGCAAAGCCCTCGACGGTGGCATAGGACCAGAAGAGCTGGCGGGTCTTCGACCCAACTCTTCGCTCGTGCAGGGATTGCACGAAGTGACCGGGATACGCCTCGTGGATCGAAACGTTTTCAAGCATCGCGTAATTGAGGTGGCGGAGCCACTGCTCGCGGCTGGTCTCGCTCCAATCAGCGGCGGGCACGGTCACGTAGTAATAGCTTTCGGTGGCGACGGTTTCCAGCGGCCCGGCACTGTCCATAGCGGCGCTGATATACGAGGCGTATGAGGGGGTCGGTCGTACCAGGCACCGGGTCTCGGACGGGATGGAGACCAGATCGTGCTCCAGGATGAAGCGGCGCAGTCCTTCCAGCGTTGCCCTGACGTCATCGATGATCGTCTCGGTCGTGGGATGATGCTCCTCCAGATCATGGAGGGCGGCACCGACGCCGCGTCCGGGACTTATGGCGTCAGCCGCGGTTTGAGCCGCCGCCATGTTGCGCTCGATATCCGCCCGGACCATAGTCTCGAGCTCGCCGACACTCATCGTGACCATCTCGCGGGTTTGCAACAGGCGCATGAAGCGGTCTTCGCCCAATGCGAAATGGTCATGCGCATCCCGTAGGCCTTTCTTGAGGAACTCGACGGCTGCCCGTGTCTCTACCACCGCCTGGTCGATCGCCCGGACCGTGTCGGCATCGCCGGCCGCGGCCGTCCGGACCTCACCGTCGAGATAGTCGGCCTGCCCGGCGGCCGCCTCGATTGCGATCTCCAGGTTCGGTCGGGGCAGCGATGGCTCCAGGTTGTCGCGGGCGGCCTCCAGGTAACCGGAATATCCGGCAAGGTGTTGCCGCAAGGCCTTCAACCGCTCGCCGATAGGGGCGTATGGCCGCTTCAGATACGAGCTGACGTCCAGCTCGCTGTCAAAACCTGTGTAGAACATGGGCTCGTTAAAGGGCCGCCCTAACTCTGTCAGCTCGAGCCTGGAGGTCTTGAGTTGGACGACGAGACCTTGCCGGTCCGCGGCCTGGTCCGGGCTCAGCCCGTTGAGCCGCTCCAGCTTCTCGAGCTGTCGATCGATCTCCTCAATTCGGGCCTGGATCGTTGTCCCCGAGGGGTCGCCCACCACGCCGTCGAAGTTGTGGTCGCCGGCGACCCGGGCGTGGTTGGGGGAGAAGCGGAAGTAGCCATCGATCACCTCCCGCTCGATCGCTTCCCAATCCGCCACCGGGCTAGAGGCTAGCAGGTGGCGTATTCGAGCGGAATGTCACGCCTTCTGTAAGGCAGCGCTGTTACGTTGGCGTCACCGCACCATGTTCCAGCCGTCATCGATTGGTTGCCGTCTCTCCATGCCGCGCCGGACCCTGGCCGCCATCCTGACCAGCACCGCGCTGGCGCTGGCGGCTCTTCCGGGTACCCCGGTCTGGGCGGCCTCGAACCGGGCGCACCTCGACCGCCAGGTTCTCAAGGCGATGGAGCAGGGCCGGCGGATTCCGGTCATCATCGTCGCCCGCGGCGAACTCAACACCCTCGAGGCCGACCTGCGACGGACCGGGGTCAAGAATACTGTCCGAGTGCCGATCGGGCATGGGATCGCCACCGAGCTGACCAGCTCGCTGATCGCGCACTTCAGTACCCGCTCAGATGTTGAGCGCATCATCTACGACGCCCCGGTCCAGTTGACCGATACCGCCTTCGACGCGTCCGCCCTCGCCACCGCCTACCCGGCGGTCGTCGATGCGGTCGGGGCCTGGAGCGGTTTGGCTCCGCTGACCGGCCGCGGCGTGGGCGTTGCCGTGATCGACAGCGGGATCAGCGCACATCCGGACCTCAACGGTCGAGTGATCATCAACCGCAATTTCAATACCACGGTCATCGGTAGCGATGACGCATATGGCCACGGCACCGCCGTTGCCGGGATCATCGCGGGTGATGGGACCGCGAGCGCCGGCCGCTATATCGGCATCGCGCCCGAGGCAAACCTGATCAACCTTCGGGTCAATGATGGAACTGGCGCGGCGCCCACATCGGCGATCATGAATGCCATCCTCTGGGCCGTGCTCAACAAGGACATCTTTAACATCCGGGTCCTGAACCTGTCGTTACTGACCTCGGTCCAGGAGAGCTACCAGACCAGCCCAATCGATGCGGCGGTCGAATATGCGTGGCTGAAGGGCATCGTGGTGGTGGTCGCGGCCGGCAACAACGGTCCGAACAGCGCGCTCTACGCCCCGGCCAATGACCCCTACGTGATCACCGTCGGCGCGACCGACGACCATGGCTCGCTGGCCGCGGACGACGATACGCTGGCCGGCTTTTCGACCTACGGCGTGACCCAGGACGGGCTCAGCAAGCCAGACTTCGTCGCACCAGGCCGGCGCATCATCACCACCCTGGCGCCTGGGAGCACGTTCGCGCTCAACTATCCGGCTTTCCTGGTCGGGAGCCAGTACATCAAGCTCAGCGGATCGTC
The DNA here is from genome assembly GCA_005881175.1 of Chloroflexota bacterium. Taxonomy (GTDB): domain Bacteria; phylum Chloroflexota; class Dormibacteria; order CF-121; family CF-121; genus CF-13. The sequence continues at coordinate 3,954 of VBEN01000103.1, read as the reverse complement.
GGTGGCCGCCCCAATCATGAGCGGCGTGGCCGCCCTCTACGTGGAAAGCCGTCCAACCGTGCGCCCGGGCCAGTTGAAAGGCGTGCTGCTTGCGACGGCAAAGGGCCTGGCGCTGACTGGAAGCGGGGCGGGTTATCCGGACGCGGGTCGAGCGATCGCCTACACCGGCCTTATCGGCAACGCGGACCACGGGCTGGATCCGAACGACTACCTGAAGGTCCTCTACGTGGCGGCCCACGACCTCGCCACGCTGCCGGTGGTGTCGTGGGACACGGTGTCATGGGATAGCGTGTCGTGGGACAGTGTCTCCTGGGAGAGCGTCTCCTGGGACGCCGTGAGCTGGAGCGATTAGCTGATGAACAGGCGACGACTCTCCACCGCCGCGCTCGCCTACATCGCCGGCGTGAGCGCGGCTGCCGTTGTGGTGGCGATCGCGCTTGGCAGGGGCAGCGGGCCGGGCACCCTGGTCGGAAGTTTTGTCATCCTGACGGGTCTCGGCATGCTGGCGCATGCCTTTCCGATTCAGGGCTTTCGGCACCAGGCGTACCAGGTGACGCTGCCATTCATCGTTACAGCCGCGGCGCTCTTCAGCGCCACGCAGCTCATCGGCTTCGTTGTGCTGATCCATCTGGCCGAGCAGGTGCGTACGCGGCGGCGGCTCTATATCCAATGGTTCAACCTCTGCAATTACTTCCTCAGCGCCGCGATGGCGGCAATCTTCTACCACCGCGCGGTCGCCTTGCTGCCCGAGGGTGCCATTGGTCAGGTGGCCGCCGCGATGGCGGCCGGCTGCACCCTGATCGCCGTCAACCGCATCTTGCTGGCCGGCGCACTCTGGCTGGCGCGCGGACTTTCACCGGCCGCCTCGGGATTGTGGTTGCCCCAGCTGCTGGCAGCCGACCTGATCATGGCCTGGATGGCCGGCCCTATGCTGGTGCTCACGCTGGAGGCGGGGCCCTGGATGGTCCTGGTCACCGCCGGCCCGCTGTTGCTGGCACGAACGGCTCTTTCCGTTCTGGTGCCGCGGCGGCAGCAACGGTCCCGACAGGCGAGGGCCCGCGCCGCCTAAAGGGCGATATGGCTGATCTGCCGCGCGCCGCTCGGCTCTACCTCGGCGCGGTGCTGGCCACCGCGTCACTCGCCGCCGTGATCGGCATCGCCGTCGCTCCGCCCCGCATCGAGATGGCTCCGGTTGCGCTCGTTCTGCTCGGCTGCGCCACCGTTGCCCAGCAGTTCAAGGTCAGGAGCCCGAAGCACCAGTCCTACTACACCACGACGATTTTCTTCTTCGCGGCGGCGTTGCTGCTGCATCCTGGCTATGTGGTCGTGATCATCCTGACGGCCCACGGGGTCGAGTTATTACGGGTCCGCTACCGCTGGTACATCCAGGCTTTCAACGTCGCGAATTTCCTCCTCTGCTCGATGGCCGCGGGTGCCCTGTTCAACGCCGGGCTTCAGGGCAACCCGGTAGGAGGCGCTCGATCGGCGCTGTTTGCGCTGCTGGCGGGCCTGGTGTTCGTTGGTCTCAATCACTTGCTCACCGCGTTGGTGATCATGTGGGCGCGTGGGGTGCCAATCTCGCGCGCCGGGACGATGGATTGGGATAACCTGGGCACCGACCTGGCGCTGATGTCGGTTGGGGCGCTCGGCTCCTTACTGTGGCTTACCAACCCCTGGCTGGTCCCCCTTTGTCTTGGTCCGCTGTTCCTGATCTACCGGTCGTTGCTGGTCCCCTCCCTGAAGGAAGAGGCGCGTACCGACCCAAAGACCGAGCTGGCCAACATGAAGCACTGGAATGAGGTGGCGCGGGCGGAGGTGGAGCGGGCTCGCCGCTTCCGCCGGCCGTTGACCGTGGTCCTTGCGGACCTCGACCTGCTGCGCGACATCAACAACCGACACGGTCATCTGACCGGCGACCAGATGATCCGGCGCGTCGCGGACGCCATTCGTGGTGCGCTTCGCGAATACGACGTGCCGGCACGATTCGGAGGCGACGAGTTCGCAATCCTGATGCCGGAAACGACCCTGGCCGAGGCGATGACGGTGGCGGAGCGCGTCCGGCGCGGCGTGGAGGCGATCGCGCTCAAGCTTTCGGATGGCCTCACCGTCGGGGCGAGCGTAAGCATCGGTGTCGCCCAGCTTCCGGGGCACGGCCGAACCGCATCCGAGCTTCTGGCCGCCGCGGATCGCGCCGTCTACCAGGCCAAAGCGCTGGGCCGCAACCGGGTGTGCGCCTTCACGGAACGCGAGAGCGATACGGTCCGTCCGATCCGTATCCCGTCATCGCCGCGCCGGGAGGCAAGCTAGCCGCTTTTCTTCGGGCGCCGCGTGCGGCGGCGATCGGCGTGGGCCCGCAAAAACGTGTAGGTCTTCTCGGCCGCATAGCCCTTCTGCACCGCGTCCTGGATGCGCGGCCAGAATTCTTCCTTCACCCAGTTGCGCGCCACCAGGACCTCGACGCCGGCCAGATGAAGGTCACCATGCTCCAGGTCGGACGTCGTGTCGCCGCGCTGCAACGCGCGCACCGCATCCAGGCTGAGGTTCGGAAGGAGCCACGCGTGCGGGATGACAATCTCTGCCTGCCCGCGTGGCTCGTCTGGCACGGAGCAACTATAAGACGGGCGCGCGCGTGCCGTATGCTGCACAGGTGGCGGTCCTCAGGACGCTGCACGTGTTCGGAGCCATCTTCCTGCTGGGTGGCGTCAGCACTCACGCCTTACTGCGGCCGATGGCCGCCCGGGCCACCGATGCAGCGCAGCAAGCCCTGTACCAGCTGGCGTGGCGGGTCGAGCTCGCCATGGTCTACACCGGGTCGGCCCTGGTGCTGATCACCGGCGTCCTGATGTGGATTGGAGATATCAAACGGTTCCCCGGGTGGTTGGTGCTCGGCTTTCTGCTGTACGCGGCGGCGGTCGGGCTGGATGGGGCGTTCCTCGCGCCGAACCTCCGGCGCGCGCGGACAGCCGCGGGGGAAGGGTCTCAGCCTGTTGCGGCGGCGGCGATGACAATCCAGCTGGTGGCCTGGCTGCTGCTGGTGGTCGTGGTGTTCCTTATGGTCGCCCAGCCCTTCTAAACGGCCGCGTCGGCGCATTGTTGCGACATCGTTAATGCTGCAGTAAGCCTGTGAGCTGCCGGTTATACGGCTGTGGACAGGGCAGGGCGGCGGCAACTGATCATCTTTGTTATCGGGGTCTTCGCCATCACCTGGGGGTCCGAGCTCCCCATGATCCTCGCCCCCCGCGCAATCCCGATCACGTCGTTGCGCGGGCTGGAGCTGCTGTTCCTGGCCAGCGTCAGCCCCAGCCTGATGGCCATCATCCTTACCGGCGCGCATGATGGCGTTACCGGCGTTCGCCGGCTGCTCGCCCAGGTGGTCCGCTGGCGCGCCCGGCCGGTCTATTACCTGGTCGCGCTGGCGCTGCCCACCGGGCTCAGCCTGCTCGCCCAGGCCACGCCGGCCCTCTGGGGCGGGATGAGCCCGGCGCTGTTCATCCCATCGCCGAATCCCTGGGCGCCCACGGTTTCACCGGCGGGGGAGGAATTGGGCTGGCGCGGCTATGCCCTCCCACGGCTGCAGTCCAGCTTCCAGGCGTTGGGTGCCAGCCTCGTGCTCGGCGCGATCTGGGCGCTGTGGCATGCTCCCCAGTGGCTTATTCCCGGGGCGCGCCTCACGCTTTTTCCGCTTTTCTTCGTTCGTGTCATCGCCGAAAGTGTCTTTTTGACCTGGCTCTTCAACAACACAGGGCGGAGCCTGCTGATCGTGATCCTGGCGCACGTTGGCATGAACCTGAGCGTGGTCCGGCTGGTGCCCTTCCAGCAGGGAGGCCTCGCCGTGCAAGCGATCTACATGCTGTTCTTCTGTGCGGTGGCTGGCTTGATCGCCTGGCGCACGAACCGGGCGACGCTGACCCGCGATCGGCGACCGCCTTTATCCTTGGTGGTCGATGGCGGCAC
>VBEN01000102.1 GCA_005881175.1 Chloroflexota bacterium | reverse complement strand
TCATGATCCCGATGCCGCCGACGACCAGCGAGATGCCGGCGATCGCGCCCAGCATCAGGGTGAGGACGCCGGTCGTCTGCGAGGCACTGTTCAGCACGTCCTGCTGGCTGAGGATCTGAAAATCAGCCTGGGTGGGGTCCGAGATGTGATGCCGGTCCAGCAACACCTCCGTGACCTCGGTGGTCGCGGCATTCGTCGCCTCGGCGCTCGTCGCCTGGACGTAGATCTGCTGCACGTTGCGGCCGCGGCCGCCGAGGAGGTAGTTCCATGCCGAGGTGATGGGTACCAGCACCACGTCATCCTGGTTGTTGAAGCCACCCGACGAACCCTTCTGGGCGAGGACACCGATCACGCGGAAGCTCTGCCGGTTGATCTTGACCACCTGGCCAATCGGGTCCTGGTCGTTGAACAGGTTGGTGACCACCGTCTGGCCGATGACGGCGACCTTGCTGGAGGCGTCGACGTCGGCCGCGGTGAAGAACTGCCCACTGGCCAGCTGGTAGTTGCGAACCGAGGGGAAATCCTGCGTGGTACCGGTCAGGCTGCTGTTCCAGTTCTGGTTGCCGAAAGTCACCTGGGCCCGTCCGCCGGCGCTCGGTATCGCGGTTACGACGTCCGGCGAAGTCTGGCGGTTGGCGATCGCCTTGACATCATCCAGGGTCAACGTCGAGCCGGTGCCAAAGCCCTGCTGGACGCCGCCGGCGCCTCGCGCGTTGGAGGGGAAGACGGTGAGCAAGTTCGACCCGAGCGATTGAATCTGTTGCTGCACGGCGACCGAGGCTCCGTTACCGACCCCGACGAGCAAGATGACCGCCGACACCCCGATCAGGATGCCCAGCATGGTGAGTCCTGACCGCAGCCGGTTCGACAGCAATCCATTGACGGCCAGGCGTAGCCCCTCGAGGATGCTCACCGCACCATCTCCGTCGCGAGCGCCTGGCGCTCGTCGCTGACGATCACCCCATCGCGCAGCCGCACCACGCGCTGCGCGAAGGCGGCGATGTCCGCTTCGTGGGTGATCAGGACAATCGTGCGGCCCTGCTGGTTCAAATCGCGGAGGAGCTTCAAGATCTCGAGGCTGGACTCCGTATCCAGATTGCCGGTCGGCTCATCCGCCAGCAGAATCGCCGGATCCGTAACCAGAGCGCGCGCCACGGCGACACGCTGCTGCTGGCCACCGGAGAGCTCGTTCGGAAGGTGTCCCGCCCGGTCGAGCAGTCCGACCGATTCCAGGGCCGCCATGGCCCGCTCCCGCCGTTGCTCGCTATCCCCGGCATAGATGAGCGGCATCTCCACGTTGTGCGCGGCGCTCACCCGCGGAATCAGGTTGAAGGACTGGAAGACAAAGCCGATCTTTCGATTGCGAATCCATGCCAGCTGGTCGTCGGTCAGCGCCGACACGTCATAGCCGTCGAGGATGTAGCGGCCTTCCGTCGGTTGGTCGAGGCAGCCGATAACGTTCATCAGCGTGCTCTTGCCAGACCCGGACGGACCCATGATGGCGACGAACTCGCCCTCCGGGATGTGCAGCGAAACGCCTTTGAGAGCGGGAACCTCGACCGCGCCGGCGCGATAGACCTTCGTGATCCCCTCGAGGGTGATCACCCTCCGCCGCTCCGGACGCCTCCACCCCCGAGGCCACCGCCCCGGAACAGGTTATTGCCGTTGGTGGTTGATGTCCCGGTGGTTCGCAGCGCCGGTAGCACCACCTTGTCGCCCTCGTTGAGCCCCGCCTTGATCTCGGTGTAGGTGTCGCCGACGACGCCGGTCACGACCTCAGTCGACACCTGCTGACCGTTGGCCAGCACCGTGACCGCGGTGGTCCCGCCCTGCGTCTGCACGGCGGCATTCGGAACGCGCACCGCGTTGTCCGCCTGGGCCACTGTGACCGCGGCGTTGGCCGTCATGCCTTCCCGCAACCTGGGGTCTGTCCGGTTCAGGACAAAGCTCACGTAGTAGTCGACGACGTTCGATACCACGGTCGCGCTCGGGCTGATGCTCAGCACGTGGCCGGAGACGGTCAGGTTGGGAATGGCGTCGAAGGTCAGCGCGGCCGTCTGGTTTCCGGCCAGCCGGGCGGAGTCCGTCTCGGGGAAGGCCATCACCGCGACGTAGCTGCTGGTGTCATCGATGACCATGAATCCCGACGACCCACCGGACCCGCTGGCGCTGCTCGACGACGGTTGCGGCGCGAGCGACCCGGGAGCCTGCGCCGTGGCGCCGGATCCACCACCCGACACTGCTTCGCCGGGAACACCGTTCAGGCTGATCACCACGCCGGAGGTCGGGGCGGTGAGTGTGGTCTGGTTGACGGCCAGCTGGGCCGCCGTCATCTGGGCCTGAGCCGAGGCAACCTGCGCCTGGGCGGATGCCAGCGCGTTCGGCTTGACCTGCGTCTGCACCGCCAGGTTGTCGCGCGATGAGGTGACCTGCTGTGATGCGGAGTTGATTCGTGACTGGCCGCTAATCGCGTCCATGTGTTGTTTGCTCTGGTCGTTGGAAAGTTGCGTCTTGTCCTGCGTGCAGGCGAGCGATGCCGGATCGATCCCGCAGTCGGTGTTGACCTTGGATTGGTCGTTGGCGACGGTCGCCGCGTCGGCCTGGTTGGTGGCGTTCACGGAGGCCACGGTGTCGTTGTAGTTCTGCTGGGCGGCGGAGAGCTGATGCTGCAACTGGGTCACCTGGGCCGATGTCAGGGGCGTCTGGGTCGCCTTGAGATTGGCCTGGGCCGATGCGAGCGATGCCTGCGCCTGGCTCAGGGCTGCCTGCTGGGTTGTCGAGTCGAGCCGCGCCAGGATCTGACCGGTTTTCACCGCATCGCCGACCCGAACATCGACCTCGCTCAGGGTACCGGTGACTTTGAAGTTCACGTTCATCCGCCCGGCAGGCACCAGCGAACCAGTGCCGCTGACCACCGATGTCACCGTGCCGCGATCCGCGGTCGCGGTCCGAATCGTCGCGGCCGCCGGTTTCGCCAGGACGGTGTCGCGCGCGATCAAGCCGACCAGCAGCACCGCGACCAGGGCCAGGCCGGCGAGCCAGGCGCGCGTGCCGGTGAGCCAGGCATTCCGGCGGAATTGCGGAAGCGGCTTCAGTGTCGGCGCCTGCCGCATCACATCGCCCCCGACCGAATCGTGTGGATCATCAATAGTGTCTTAAGGCGTCGCTGAGGGTTGGGCCTGGAAGTTGCCCAGGGTGACCCCGACCGAAATATGCCTGCCGTTGCGCGTCACCGAAAGGGTGACGCGGTCGCCGACTTTCTTGGTATCGAGGTATTGGGTGAGCTGCTCGATGGCCGTGATCGGGTGCCCGTCGATGGCAGTGATCACGTCATCGTTGGCCGAGGGCTGGCCATCGGCCTGAAGCCCGGCTTTTGCGGAGGGCCCGTTCGGCACCACGTCGACCACCAGCACGCCTGACTTCTCACTGAGGCCGAGCTGGCCGGCGGTCGTCGCCGTCAGCGTCTGGCCGCTGATCCCAAGCCATGGGTGTTCGATGGCAATCCCCTTCTCGAGCGATGGCAGCATCGACTCGGCTCGGTTGATGGGAATCGCGAAACCGACGCCGACGTTGCCTTCGACCGGGCTCTGGATCGAATCGTTGATCCCGATCAGCTGGCCCTGGCCATCGAGCAGCGCGCCACCGGAGTTGCCGGGATTGATGGGTGCGTCGGTCTGGATCATGCCGGTCAACGCCCGGTTATTCGGGGCGGTGGTGCTGCGGTTCAGCCCGGAGACGATGCCGGCGGTGAACGAGCCGGCCAGGCCGAATGGGGCGCCGATGGCCAGCGCCGTGTCCCCCACCTGCAGGGTGTCGGAGTTGCCAATGGCCAGGGGGTGGAGTTGGTCCGCAGATACGGAAACCTTGACCACCGCCAGGTCTGCGCTCTGGTCCACGCCCTTCACCTGTCCGGTGGCGGTGTGTCCGTCGCTGAACGTGACCTGGATCTGCGTGGCTCCAGACACCACGTGGGCATTGGTCAGGATGTCTCCCTGCTTGTCGACCACGATCCCGGAGCCTTCCGCCTGGCTGAACGAGCGGGCGCCCCCACGCGCAATGGCGGTGGAGATCATGACCACACCGGGGGCCGTCTGCTGATAGATGGCGGCGTACGATCCTGGCGCAGGAGCCGGTGCGGCGACCCCGGCGCCGACCGTCGATGTCGATGTGGTGGCTGCGGTCTTGTGCTGACTGGCCAGTGCTGCACCAATCGCACCACCGCCGATACTTCCGACGACCAGCCCGGCGGCGAGCATGGCCACGGCCATGCTGCGCGCCGGACGGTGGGGAAAGGAGGGAGTCGGTTGAGGCGATGCCGGCTGGGTAGCCGGTGAGGGTGGTTCAGGCGCAATCGGTGTTTCGACGAAATCCGGGCTGAAGGGATCCTGCATAGGGCGAGCTCCATGCTGCTACGGGCCGATGAGCCGCCTATGAACGCTGCCTAAGAGGTCGCTAAGACTTTACAACCGGCAGCTCGACCGTAAACGCGGCGCCGCCCTGCGGATTGTTCGCCGCGAACACCCGGCCACCATGCTCCTGGGCGATCCAGCGGGCGATCGCCAGGCCCAATCCGGTCCCCTCACCGGAGCGGGCGGCATCGGACTGATAGAAACGCTCGAAGATACGGTCGAGATCTTGCCTTGGGATCCCGCGCCCGTCGTCGCTGACGACTAAGGTTGCCGCCCGGCTTCCGGGTACCAGCCGGAGCTGGATATGCCCATCCAAATTGGTGTGGTTCATGGCGTTGTCGATCAGGATCCAGAGCAATTGCCTGATCGCATCGGCGTTTGCGTAAACGGGCGCCGGCGCCCCGTCGAGCATTTCGATTCGCCTCTGTGGTCCAAGCGTTTGCGCCTGGCGCGAGACGTCCTGCACGATCGGCAAAAGATCGATCGGTGCTTTTTCTAGATGGTACCCGGCATCCGCACGGGCCAGGGTCAGCAGGTCCTGCACCATCCGGCTCATCCGCTCGCTTTCGCCGGCGATGTCGTTGAGGGCTGCCATTCGGTCTTCGCCTGTGATGTCGTCGCGCTTCAACAGCAGCCCCACGTTTCCACGGATGGTCGTCAATGGCGTACGCAGCTCATGAGAGGCATCGGCCACGAACCGTCGCTGCGCAATCAGGGCCGAACGTAGACGCTGATAGGCGTCCTCCAGCTGCCGCAGCATTTGATTGAAGCTTCGTTGTAATCGGCCCACTTCGTCATTCGGCCCGCCCTCCGGCAACCGCCGGCTGAGATCCTGCGTGCGCCCGATGTCTTCGGCCGTGGTCGCCATGGCATCGAGTGGTCGCAGCGCCCGGCCGGCGACCAGCCAGCTCGCCGCCCCAGCGCCGACTAGGCTCAACATGGCGCCGGCGATCAGAAAAAGGCGCAGCCCGTCCAGCTGGCTCTGGATGCCAACGAGGGGCTGTCCAACGAGCACGTAGCCGCTCGGACCGAGACCCCGAACGTTAACGGCCCGGATGTATACCCGGAGAAGCGGGCCATTGGTGGGGGTGGCATTGGCGACCAGCCCTTGATCTGACCGGGCCGTCTGCACCAGGCTGGTCGGCATTTGCGGCGGAAGTCCCCTGATGGTGGCGCTCCAGGCCAAGGGCGTCCCCTCGGAATCGAAGACTTCAATCAATGGCTCGATGCTGCTGTTCAAGTCGACTGGGAAGCGGAATGGACCGCGTGGCAAGCCCGCGCCCGATTGGAGGGAAGACCAATAGATATCTCCCCGGCGCGACAGGTCGGTGTCCTGCTGTGAGTACAGGCTCTGCTCCACGAGCACATAGACGAGCACGCTGAACACGACGACCGCGAGGGCGACGACTCCTGCGCCGAAGAGGGCAATGCGCCCGCGGATCGGAATCCGGCGGCGGAAAGCCGTTCGCTGCTCCACCCACCGGGACACTCGACCTACGGACCGGCGAAGTGGGATCAGACGTTCAGCGATCCGGACGCGATCGCCGATGGACGGGTTCATTCCTCCTTGAGGATGTACCCAACTCCGCGTACGGTTTGCAGTACACGCGGCCGGCCGCCCTGCTCCAGCTTCTGTCGCAGGTAGCCGACGTAGACGTCGACGACGTTGCTGCTGGCTCCGAAGTCGAAACCCCACACCGCGTCCAGCAGCTGCTCCCGTCGTAGGACCTGGCCCGGGTTGCGCATGAAGTGCTGCAGAAGGTCGAACTCCTTCGCCGTGGTGGTGATCAGCTGGTCGGCGCGCCTGACCTCGCGAGTGGCGAGATCCATTACCACGTCCGCATACCGAAGTGTGCGGCGGGCCCGCGGCGCCCGGCGGCGGAGCAGCGCCCGGACACGTGCCAGGAGCTCTTCATAGGCGAACGGTTTTACCAGATAGTCATCGGCGCCGCTGTCCAGGCCCTTGACCCGGTCGGCCATCCCGTCCTTTGCCGTCAGCAGCAGGATCGGGACGTCTCCCTCGGCGCGGAGCCGGCGGGTGACTTCCAGCCCGTCGATGCCGGGCATCATGATGTCGAGGATGGCCAGGTCGGGCATGCGGTCACGCGCCCGGGCCAGCGCGATCTGGCCATCCGGCGCGACCTCGACCTGGTAACCCTCGTAGATCAGGGCGCGGCGGAGGGCGGCGGCAATCTTCGCGTCATCGTCGACCACGAGCACGTGCGGTTGTTCGGCCATTCGCCACCATCAAAGCACGTCGGCATGAGAAGAGACTAAGAATTCCGAGCCTGGATGCCGCCCTGGCTTGACGCTGCTTCAGGCGCCGGCAACCGTGGTGCCAAGCAGTGCGATGGCCGCCACCGCCATCATTCCGGCGGCGGTCCCGGTCAGCACCAGGCTCAGCCTGCCGCTGCGATAACGGTTCATGATCCGGCGGTCGGCGCCGAGCAGGATGATCAGAATGAGCAGCGGAGGCGCCACGATGCCGTTGATCACCGCAGTGACGAAGAGGGCGCGAATCGGGTCGAGGTGCATGAAGTTCATGACCACTCCCGCCCCGGTGGCCGCCGCCAGCATGATGTAGAAGGTAGGGCGGTAGCGTGGCTTGCTCGCCAGGTCGCCGCGCAGACCGAGGAATTCCTTGAGCGCGTAGCTGGCGGAAGCCGCCAGGATCGGAATACCGAGAAGACCGCTGCCGATCATCCCCACAGCGAAAAGAACGAAGGCGAATGGCCCAGCCAGCGGCGCCAGGGCGGCCGCCGCCTGGCTGGCCGTCTCGATGTTGGTCTTGCCGTGAGCGTGTAGGACCGCCGCAGACGTCAGGATGATGAAGTACATCACGACGTTGGAGAACGCCATTCCTATGAAAATGTCCAGGCGTGCGGCCTGCAATTCCTTGACCCGCAGGCCACGCCGGCCGGTCAACGGGGTCGTCGCCCCCGTGGCCTTCAATTCATCGACTTCGGAGGATGCCTGCCAGAAGAACAGGTAGGGCGAAATCGTGGTCCCGAGGACCGCCACCAAGGCCATGACAAAATCCCTGGAGAGTTCGAGATGCGGAATCAGGGTTGCCTTGATGACCGCCAGCAGCTGTGGGTGTGCGAAGAATGCGGTCAGCACGTACGCAAATAGCGCCAGGGTCAACCACTTGAAAATCTTGAAGATGGTCGCGTAGCTGACGAAGAGTTGGAGGCTCAGGATCAAGACGGCCACCGGAATGATGAGCCACAGCGTCTTGACCAGTCCTCCCGAAAGCAGCTCTCCAGCAGCAGCGACCGCGCCCAGGTCAGCGCCGACGTTGAAGGTATTGGCCGCCAGCAATCCCGCGATTGCGAAGCCAACCAACCACGTCGGAAATTTCCGACGCAAGGCGATGCCCAGACCGACGCCGGTTTGCAGCGCGATCCTCGAGCACAGCTCCTGCACAGCGCTCATCAATGGAAACGTAAAGAAGGCGGTCCACAGCAAGCCGTAGCCAAACTGGCTGCCGACCTGTGCGTAGGTGCCGATCCCGCTCGGATCGTCATCGCTGGCGCCCGTGATCAGGCCCGGACCAAGCAGCTGCAGCCAGCCGACCAGCCCCTTTCGTCTCGCCTCGTCGAGGGTGGTTCGTCCAGCGGCAGGCGTCCCGCCGGCCGCAAGACCCGGGCTGGCTGTGTCGTGTTTGACCAGAGCCTCGTCGGAGGGCTCGGGGATAGGCTTCAGCCGGGCCCGCAACGGATCCTTGATCGTCCCCTTGGGCCCACCGCGACGCCGCCCGGACCGCTTGCTGGCAAACATTGGTGCTCCATTCGTATATTACGATAAAGTGACATCAGCCCTATCAAGATCTAGGTGTGCCGCTGGCAACCGGCATACTGGGAGCCTGGTGGTAACCAGCCGGCCTCCAGGGCCGTTGTAACAACCGGCCGCAGGGTCTGGCCAGCTGGTACCGTCACTGCTAGGATGAAACCAAAATGTCACAGGGAGTAATCAAACCTGCGCTGGCGATGGCATTCGCCGAGCTCCTCCCTTCCTGCTTCGGCGCCCAGGTGAATACCCGACCGGTCGGGCCGGTGGCGCTGGCCTACAACTTTCCCAAACCGACGGCGAGCCCCTCCGCCACACCCGAGCCGGAACCCTCCGTCACGGTAGGCCAGGTGGCTACCAGCCAGGGAGCCGTCGAGGTTCGCGGGTACCACGAGCCGGGTGACTGGGCCCACCGGAACTACTGCGGGGCGGGCGCCACGCAGGTGCTCCTGTCGGCCTGGATGTCGGACGTCCCGGACATCGAAGCCGTCGCCCGAGCGTCAAAGCTGAATCCCAACCGCGGCGAGTACGGCGCCGACGCGACTAACGCGATCAACGCCTTTCTCAACCCGATGGTGGTTCCCGTACTGGGGCAGCCGCGCTACCAGGCGGCGCACATCACCACGCTCGACGAAGTGCAGGCCCGGATCGAGCAGGACATCACAGATCAGCAGGCGATCATGACGTTCGGCCACGGGGTGCCCGTCATGCTGCAGACCATGACGAAGACCATGCCGGGCTGGAATCGTTGGAACGCCACCCACATGATCACAGTCTTTGCCTTCGACTTCAGCCACCACGACCCGGCACTCGACACTGTGACCTACGCCGAAACCCCCTCGCCACTGGCGGGATACCGCGGACCAGACTTTCAGACGATTAAGGTGAAGGCCCTCTGGGTTGCGATGCAGGCGTACCTGCGCGAATTCCCTGCGGACCCGATGAACGTCATCAGCTGACGGCTCAGGTGGCGGCTCGGGGGAGCGGCTTCTGACCATAATTGAGCCATGGCACAGGCAGCTGACCGTCTAAGCGACGCGGTTTCGATGGAGGCGCTGATCCGGCATCAGCTGATCCTGCTTGGCGAAGACCCCTCACGCGAAGGCCTGCGCGACACGCCGGAGCGAGTCAAGGAGAGTCTCGAGTTCCTCACCCGCGGCTATCGCATGACGCTGGACGATGTCTTCGGGGACGCCACCTTTACCGAGGCCTATAAAGACATGATCGTGGTGAAGGACATCGAGATGTACTCGTTGTGCGAGCATCACTTGCTGCCCTTTTTCGGACGGGTGCACATCGGCTACATCCCGAAGGGCCGGCTGGTCGGCCTCAGCAAGATGCCGCGTCTGGTGGAGCTCTACAGCCGGCGACTGCAGGTCCAGGAGCGAATGACCCGCCAGATCGCCGAGTGCCTCCAGAAATATCTCGAGCCGGTCGGGGTGGGCGTCGTCGTCGAGGCCGATCACCTGTGCATGAAGATGCGCGGGGTTGAAAAACAGAACAGTCGGGTCTTCACCAGCTGTGTGTTGGGGATTTTTCAGACCGATCCCAAGACCCGCTCGGAGTTCATGGGGCTCATCAGGGGCGTCCCCAACATCTAAAGGGCCGTCGCTGAATGCCGGCGGGCGCCCAGCTGTTCGTCGGAACCTCGGGTTTTTCCTACAGCGGATGGCGCGGCAGCTTCTATCCGAAGGGCCTCAAGGCCAAGGACATGCTCGGCTACTACGCCGGGCGGCTGAGGACGGTCGAAGTGAACACCACGTTCTACCGGACCCAGCCGGAAGACGTCGTGGCCGGCTGGGTCGCCGCGGTTCCAGCGGACTTCCGATTCGCCGTCAAGGCGCACCGGCGCATCACGCATAACCGGCGGATGCCCAACCTGGAGGAAGCGCTGCGCATCCTGGCGATGGAGGCCGCCGGCTTTGGTGAACGCCTGGGTCCGGTCCTGTTTCAGTTTCCGCCGACGGCGCCATTCGACGAAAGCCGGCTTCGGCGGATTGCCCCGCTCCTCCCCAGCCACTGGCGGGTGGCATTCCAGTTTCGCCACAGGTCCTGGCATACGCCGCAGGTGGCCGACCTGATCGAGCGAATGGGCGCGGCACTGGTCCACGGCGATGGCGAGAAGGAACCCGGTCCGCTCGGTCGAGGCCCCTTCATCTACCTGCGGTTGCGACGAGAAACGTACTCATCCCAGCGGCTGACCGCGTGGAGCCGGCGAATCATCGGTTACCTCGAGGCTGGCCGGGACGTCTACGTCTACTTCAAGCACGAACAGCTTGGCCCTGTCTATGCCGAGCGGCTGGCGGCGCGGGTTCGAACATCTTTTCGAGTTCCCGCCGCACCAGCGTTATAATCCGGGCAACTCAGTAAAGGAGGCCATCAGGATGGCCCGGTCTATGTGGCGAGGCGCGATC
>VBEN01000101.1:792-1245 GCA_005881175.1 Chloroflexota bacterium | reverse complement strand
TTTCCTTCCGTCAGCTCTGCCCGCACTGCCAGCTGCCGATCAAGCAGCAGCGGCACTGCCCCACCGACGATCACGTGGTGGCCTTCAATGAGGTGTTGAAGGGATATGAGGTCGGAAAGAACCAGTTCGTCATCATCGACGAAGAGGATCTGGATAAGTTACCGCTCAAGACCACGAAGACGATCGACATCGTGGAGTTCGTCGAGCGCGACGCGGTTCCGCTCGGTCTATATGTCAAGAGCGCTTACTACCTGGAGCCAGAGGACGTCGGGGTCAAGCCCTTCTTCCTCTTGAAGAGGGCGCTGGAAGACACCAATAAGGTCGCCGTCGCCAAGATCGCGCTGCGCGACCGCGAGCATCTGTCCTTGATCCAGGTCGAGGGCAACACCTTGCTCTGCAACACCCTCAACTGGCCGGACGAGATCCGCTCGACCGCGGAGCTCAATTTGCCGC
>VBEN01000101.1:0-782 GCA_005881175.1 Chloroflexota bacterium | reverse complement strand
TACACCGACGACTACAAGGCCGCCTTCCAGCAGATCGTCGACCAGAAGATGAAGGGGCTGCAAGTCGTGACCCCAGTTCCCGCCGAGGAGCCACGCGTAATGGACTTGATGGCTGCCCTGAAGGCGTCGGTCGAGGCGACGAAGCAAGGGAAGAAGCCGGCCGCTCGGGCGGCCGCGTCGAAAGCCGCGAAGGTCAAGGTAGCCGCCAAAACGTCGGCGGCCCGGCCCGCGGCCCGGCGGCGCACGGCCTAGGAAGTCGTAGTACATTCCGGCTAGCATGCCGGCGCGTCCGCAAACGGTTGAGCTCGACCTGCCCTTCGAGCGGGTGCATCCCGACCGACTCCGGCCGATGCTTCCGATGACCGCGGCGGCGCCCTTTGATTCCGCGGAATATGCCTTCGATGTCGCCTGGGACGGGGTGCGCGCGTTGGCCTCGATCGACCGTGGCCGGGTTGGCCTGTGGGGCCGAACGCTGCTGGACCTGACGGGGCGGTACCCGGAAGTGCAGCTGCTGGCCAATCTGCTTCCGCCTGAAACCATCGTCGACGGCGAGCTGATCGTCACCGACCCAGAGGGTCGACCCGATGCCGTCGCGCTGGCGAAGCGTCAGCAGACCGCGGACCCGGAGGCGGTGCCCCGAGCCGCCGCCGCGCATCCCGTCACCTATGTCGTCCACGATCTGCTCTACCTGCGGGGCCGGTCCTTGCTGAGAGAGCCGCTGGTCCGCCGCCGTCCGCGCCTGAATGATGTGCTCCAGTCTTCCGGCCGGATCTATGTCGTGG
>VBEN01000017.1 GCA_005881175.1 Chloroflexota bacterium | reverse complement strand
ACCGCTAAACGTGTACGGAAAGGTCCAGCACAGTCGCCGCGGAAAACTGACCTATGACGTCATGAAAGCGCTCTGGGATCTCCCTGCCCGCGCAAGCGGCGAGCTCGTCCTGTCTGAGCCGCTGGGTTATTACCCAAAGTTCGACCTTCTACTGCAATCGGAGGTTTTCGGAGAGGAGATCGAGGGCGATCGCGGTTCGGATATCTTCCTGGCGCAATGTGAAGCGGCGGGGCGGACCATCGGACACATTCACAGCTCCGGCATCACCGCTGGCACCCCGCATACGGTGAATGTGGAAATCGATCGCCTTCTGAACCGCCTTGAGGAATTCAAGATGTCGTCGCCCAGCGTCTACCTGGCACTCCGCGATCTCCTCAGGCAAATCAGCGCTAAAGCTGACCGTGTGCCGCCGGAGGCACCCGTCCCCTCCCACGGTGACTACAAATACAACCAGTTTCTGTACGACGGGACCCACTTCGGCCTTATCGATGTGGAGTACTTCGTCCAGGCGGAGCCCAGCTTTGACCTGGGCAAGTACTGCGGGCATCTTGCGCCATCGGTGCCAAAAGATTGGTCAGACACGGCGGCGGCTGCGGAAGCTCGGCGGATTTTCCTCGATGCCTATCTGGCCGTCTGCCCGGATTACCTGGGAGCGCGCTTCCCCATCTATGAGGCCTTGTCGCTGGCCACCCGAGCCCTGGTGGTGACCTGGTCGCAGAGCCGGAACTGGGAATACACCGCCCAGACTTTGATTGCCCTCGCCTACGAGCGGCTCAAGACTCGCTGGGGCGAGTAACAGAGGCGACCCAGTCGGCGTGCCTTGCTAGCATGGATGCTCCCGAGGCCCCCATCGTCTAGCGGCTAGGACACGGCCCTTTCAAGGCCGGAACGGCGGTTCGATTCCGCCTGGGGGTAACCCCGCCCAGCAGGCAAGTGCGCCAAAGACCGGGCGTTGCTCCGTTGTGCGGATGTTGCTCGCCGCCATCGTGGCACTGATCGCGTCATCATGTATCCCGGCCCCGATCCACGAGGACTGCATCGGCAGCTCGGGTTGCGGATACGCCAGCGTCCGAGTCAGCGAGCAGAACATGGCAGTGACCGGAGCCGACGAGCGGTCGTTTTCGGACGGTCACGGCAGCTGCCAGACGTCTCAGAGCACCGAGGGCCTGAACAACGAGATCAGGCACGTAAAAGTTTTTGTTCTCCAACTCTGGGTGCCGGCCTCATCCCCCCACTACAAGCTGGTATTGAGGGTGAGCGGCTATCCCGGTCCGGGGACGTTCTCCAGCGACCTCAATCAGCAGCTCAAGTACGACCCCGCCAAGGGGGGAATCGTTCTTGGCGACGTCTACCTGGTACCGGCTCCGGACCGTCTCGCTCAGACGAAAACCGTGACCCTGACGGTCGACCACGGCGAAACGTCGGGCGCATTGCGAATCGACTTGCCCGATCGCACATTGAGCGGCACATGGACCTGTCTCCCGGAAGCGACGCCGTAACACGGGGGTTTAGGTCGTCGCTAAAGCTGGTACACTACCAGGGACCTCATTAGATAACAGGTCGCCCGCTCTCGGTTCTCCTCCCCGTCTTAGAACGGTGTCCTGAAGATCGCGGCAATCAAAAGAAAGGTAGAGGGGACCGAGGAGTATCCCTCTTGACCGCAACGTTTGCTGACCTGGGCCTGAGTGCCCGCCTACTCACCGCGCTCGCCCGCAATTCGATCGACACTCCCGTGACCGTCCAGCTCGAGGCCATCCCGCCGCTGCGGCTCGGCCGCGACGTCGTCATCCAGGCGCCCACCGGGTCCGGGAAGACGCTGGCCTTCATCCTCCCGCTCGTGGAACGGCTGCTGGCGGTGAACGGGCCGGGGCCGCGCGCTCTTGTCGTCACGCCGACTCGTGAGCTGGCGATTCAGGTGGAGCGTGTCTTCCAATCGCTCAGCACCGGGCTGAAATCCGCGCTGGTCTACGGCGGTGTCGGCTACGTCACCCAGGAGCAGGCCTTACGGAATGGCGTCGACCTCGTGATTGGCACTCCCGGCCGCATCCTCGACATGGTGTCTCGTCGCCGGCTGTCCCTGAGCCGGGTCCAGCTCCTGGTCCTCGATGAGGGTGATGAGATGCTGGATGCCGGGTTCGCGCCAGATGTCGAGCGGATTATCGAACTGACCTACGAACCCCAGATCGTCCTGGCCTCGGCCACGATGCCTGACTGGGTTACGCGCATGATTCAACGGCACCTCGATAACCCGGTCCGGATTTCGATCGCCGCCCCCGCCGAGGACGCGCTCGAGCACGGGCTGCTTCGAGTCGCTCGTCCCGAAAAGCTCCGGACATTGAGCCGGCTGCTTCGCAACCATCGGGGTTCAGCCATCGTCTTTGGTCGGACCAAATATGGTGTGCGCAAGTTGAGCCGCGAGCTCCGCAACCTGGGCCACGACAGCGCGGACCTGCAGGGCAATCTGTCCCAGAACGTTCGTGATCGCACCATGGATGCCTTTCGTGGGCTCCGCACGAATGTCCTCGTGGCGACCAACGTGGCGGCCCGCGGCCTCGACATCAGCCATGTGGACCTGGTGATCAACTACGACCTGCCTGACTCTCCGCAGTGGCTGACTCACCGCGTCGGGCGCACCGCGCGCATGGGCGTCAAAGGCCGGGCGCTGACGTTTCTCACCCCCGAGGACGAGCCGGCCTGGCGCATGCTGCGCCGCCAGGGTGCGCCCGCGCTGCCGGAGGTTGACGTCAAGCACCTGCTGACCGAGGGCGACTGGCGCTATGTTGCCGCGTCGCTCGTCGAAGCTCATCCCAACGGCCACAGCCAGGCGGGCGCCGCGCGGCGCGACACTCGGCCTGCCGAGCCGTGGAACCGCCGTCGCCGCCGTCCGCGGGGAGGCCGACCGTATCGCTCCGACCAGCATCGCGCATCCGCGGGAGGCTAATCTAGGGCAAGGGACGTCCAATCCGAAACGGGGTGAGCCGATGGTAAAGAGTTCCGTAACAGAGGTCCGCACAAGCCAGGGCTTCGACTTCATCCGGGAGCTCGGTCAACAGCTGCGGGTCGACAGCATCCGATCGAGCACCACCGCGGGCTCCGGCCATCCCACCTCATCGATGTCGGCCGCCGACCTGATGGCGGTGCTGATCACGCGGTACTTCCTCTATGACTGGAACGATCCGCAACAGCCGAACAACGACCACCTGATCTTCTCTAAAGGCCATGCGTCGCCGCTGCTCTACGCCATCTTCAAGGCGGTCGGTGTGATCACCGACGACGAGATGCTGACGTTTCGCAAGTTCGGTTCGCGCCTGCAGGGCCATCCCACCCCGGCGCTGCCCTGGGTCGATGTCGCCACCGGCTCGCTGGGGCAAGGGCTGCCGATCGCGGTAGGCGTGGCGCTCGCCGGCCGCAAACTGGATCAGCTGCCGTATCACGTATGGACCCTCACCGGCGACAGCGAGCTGACGGAGGGCTCCATCTGGGAGGGCCTCGACAAGGCCGGCTACTACGGCCTCTCGAACTTCACCGCGATCTTCGATATCAACCGGCTCGGCCAGCGGGGCCCAACCGAATACGAATGGGAGACCGACCATTATCGCGACCGGGTCCAGGCGTTCGGATGCCGCGCCGTCGTGATCGATGGCCACGACCTGGAGCAGATCGATCAGGCCCTGGAGCAGGCGCGGGAGGCTACCGCTAAGCCGACGGTGGTGATCGCACGCACCGTCAAGGGAAAGGGCTTCACTGAGATCGAGAACAAGGATGGCTGGCATGGCAAGGCGTTGCCCCCCGATATGGCGGAGCGTGCCATCGCGGAGCTGGGCGGGGTCCGTCATCTCCGGATCGATGGACTGAAACCAGAGCCGGGCGAGCCAGCCATCAAGGATGGCAAGGTCAACGTCACCCTCCCTACCTATAAGAAAGGGGACAAGGTGGCGACCCGCAAAGCCTACGGGGATGCGCTCAAAGCTCTCGCTGCCCGGCCCACGGTGGTGGCGATGGACGGAGAAGTGGGCAACTCCACCTTCGCCGAGGAGTTCGCGAAGGCCTATCCGGAGCGCTACTTCGAAATGTTCATCGCCGAGCAGCAGCTGGTCGCCGCGGCGGTTGGTATGAGCGCGCGCCATTACATCCCCTTCGCATCCACCTTTGCCGCCTTTCTTTCTAGGGCTTATGACTTCATCCGAATGGCGGCGATCTCGGAAGCCAACATCCGCCTCTGCGGTTCACACGCCGGCGTCGAGATCGGTGAGGACGGTCCGTCGCAGATGGCACTCGAGGACCTGGCCGCGATGCGGGCCGTGCATGGCTCGACGGTCCTGTACCCGTCGGACGCGACATCGACCGCGCATCTGGTGAAGGCCATGGCTGATCAATCCGGCATCAGCTACATCCGCACGACCAGGGGCGCCTATCCCGTGCTCTATGAGGACGACGTCGAATTCCATATCGGCGGCTCAAAGCTGGTTCGCAGCGACCCCAACGATCGGGTGACGCTGATCGGCGCCGGCGTGACGCTGCACAACTGCCTGGCGGCCGCCGACGATCTGGAACGCGAAGGCATCAAGAGCCGGGTGATCGACCTGTACAGCGTCAAGCCGGTCGACCGGGTCACCCTGCGAGAGGCGGCGGCCATGACACGCGGCCGGTTGATCGTCGTTGAAGACCACTATCCGGAGGGGGGACTCGGTGCCGCCGTGATGGAGGCGCTGGCGGCGGATATGGATCCTCCGCGCATCGTGCATCTTGCGGTCCGGCACCTTCCCGGATCGGGCAAGCCGGCGGAGTTGATGGACAAGGCGGAGATTTCACCGCGGCATATCGTGGCGGCGGCCAAGCGACTCTATGGGCTATAGGAGGCAGGGATGGCAGTTCTGAAAATTCTCGAGCTGGTAGGAACCTCGAAGCAGAGTTGGAGCGATGCAGCGCGGGAGGCCGTCAATGAGGCGGCGAAAACGGTCCGCGGGATCGAGACCGTGGAAGTCGCCGAGTCGAAGGCCGTCGTCCAGAACAACAAGCTCACGGAGTATCAGGTACTGGTCCGGATCGGATTTCGGATCGAGGGTACCGGCGCCACCCCGACGAAAAAGAAGGCTTAACGGGCGGCGGCTCGCATGTTCCGAGGCCTCTTTGGCTCCGGCGCGCCAGTGCGTGTCTTTCTACGCCCGGGCGCTGCTGTTCCGAAGGAGATCCTGCGGGCTCATCGACTGCGCCACCCCGCGGCGCTTCGCGAGCGCAAAGCCGGGCAGACCACAAATTTCATCGTCTTCAGCGACGGCACGGCGAACGGTGATGCCGCCGCGCGGGCGATGCTGGCCAGCGCCGAAGCGGACTTTCAGGCGGCCCGGCAGTGGTTCGGCGGCCTGACCCCGTCCAGCCTTCCCTTCTACGTTTATGCCGATCCGAACGCGGGCGGCGCCTACCACATGACCTGTGCCGGCACCGACGTGCACGTCCTCTCCGACCCAGTCCTCGCCCCCGGGTTCTTGATGGCTGAGGTCGTCGAGGTCTTCGAAGCCGATATCAGCAACGGCTGGGATTGCGGATTCACCAACGGTGAGTCCCTCTCGCGGGTCCTGGCCTTCGAGCGGCATCCGGAGATCGCCGGCGAGTTCAACCAGACCGAGCAGGATTGGTGGGCATCCGGGCATCGCGACTACGTCAACGACAACTCCGCAGGTGACACCGACCAGATTGCGTCGGGCTGCGGTGACCTCTTCCTCTATTACCTGCACTCGCAGTTGACCTTCGACTGGCCCGCGATCTGCTCGACGGGCGGACGAACGCTGGGCGCCTGTTACCGGTCGCTAACCGGCTACGATCCTGCGCAAGGCTTCCGGGACTTCATCGCCGCGCTCAACACGATCGACCAGGGCGGCAGTCTGATCCTGCCTCCGTCGGGAAATCCTTTCCCGGTCAAGAGCTGACGCAACTCAATAAGGCAGCTCGTCCTCCTCCATGCCGAAGTGGTGGCCAATTTCGTGCCGCATCGTCTCCTGCACCTCGCGCTCCAACTCCCGCTCATCAGCGGCGATGTTCTCGTGATTGCGCTGGTAGAGCACGATCCGTTCGGGAAGGCCATGCTCCAGCACGGTGGCGCCCTCGTACAGCCCAAGCAGATCGGGATCCTCTCCCTCGCGGACTGCCTCCAGGTCGGGAAGGTCATCGACCACGATCATCGTGTTGGACATCTTCGCCTGGAATGTGTCGGGAACGCCATCCAGAGCGAGCTCAGCCAGCCGGGCGAACCGGTCGCGGCTGACCCGATAGGGGAGGACGAACCGATCGGGATCCAGGGACGCTGCGCGTCGAAACGCGGCCACCGCATCGCTACGTTTGAGCCAGACCCGGAGCCGCCCCAGCAGGTGCCAGGTGGCCGCATCCTCACCGTGGTCAAGCGCGCGCTCGGCATAATCTGCTGCGGCGGGCATGTCGCCGGCGCGGTATGCAAGCCGAGCCGCGAGCCGGAGCCATCCGTCGTCTTGCGGTGGTTGCAGGGCCTGCAGTTCGGTCAGCGCGTCATGAAACCTTTCGGTGATCGTTTCGATCGCGCCATCCACGTCACCGTCGCGAGCCTGTTGTAATCCCTTCACCACCCGCTCCCTGAGCCTCGGCCGCCCACCGGAAAACCATCGGCTAAGCGGCATGGCGTCGCCGGCCGGCAGCCTGCAAGCCTGCCTGAAGCCCCCCGTTACATCGGCAATGGGCCAGCAAACGGCGATGAACGCCCACGACTTCCAGAACCATGTGCTCAAGCGCTTGACCGCGCTGCGTCCAGGTTGGACGGTCAAGAAAGGACCGGAGCCGTTTCAGTTGACCATCCGCCGGGTGCGGGAAACGGACCTGCGCTTCAACCTGGACAGCTTCTACCAGCAGTATCGTGAACAACCGGCCGCGCTCGACCGGCTCTTCGCGGCGCGGCTGCGCCGGCTCGACCAGGAGTGCGACAGCGAAGCCCTGTTCGGGGCGCCGCTGATTCTTCCGGTGCTGCGGCCGGCCACGTTTCTGGACTCGGCGGGCGGCCCGGTCGTCTATCGCCGGATGCTGACCGACATGGTGGTGACCTACGCGGCTCACTACGCGCAGGGAATGCGGTTCTTGCTGCCCCAGGACCTGGCCGCCTGGAACGTCGGCCGGGACCACGTCGAGGTGATCGCGCTCACCAACCTGGCCCTGATGTTCCGCAACGGAATGAAGTTCACCGGACTGGAAACCGACAAAAACGGGCGGCCCCGGATGCTGATGCTGAGCTATGTGGACCCCCGGCCGTACGGCGCGGCGTTGATGCTGCTGCCAGAGGTCTGGGCCTGGCTGGAAGAGATGCTCGAGGACGTGCCGGTCGTGGGCGTACCGGAGCGTGGGTCGTTGATCGCCGCCGGTCAGCAGGCGCAGTTGCTGGGACGACTGCGGCACGACGTCCAGGAGCGTCACCGGGAGGCGGCCATTCCGGTGTCCGACCACCTGTTTTGCGTCGAGAACGGTCGCATTCGGCAGTACGCCCGCTAGCCGGGCTGGCTGCCGGCCGCCGCCACTAGGAGTAGCCTCCGTAGCCTGGATGCGGGTCGGGGTGCAGGCGCGGGCGGAGCAGGATGGCCAGGATCAGCCCGGTTACGAAGCCCCCCACATGGGCGAAGAACGCGACCCCACCGCCGATGACGCCTAGATTCAGAAAGGCGTTGAGGGCTTGCAGGGCGATCCAATAGCCGATAAAGACGTAGGCGGATAGCGTTACGAAGAAGATGGGCACGATGAACGTCAGCACGCGTGCCTTCGGGAAGTAGACGACGTAGGCGGCCAGCAGGCCGGAGATGGCGCCACTCGCGCCCAGCATGGGCACCGTGGAGGTCGGCGTGATGAACACCTGAAGCAGACTGCCGCCCATCCCGGCCGCGAAATAGATGATGAGGAACTTGATCTCACCGATGCGGTCCTCGACGTTGTTCCCAAAGATCCACAGGAACAGCATGTTGCCCGCCACATGGAGCAGGTTGGCGTGCAGGAACAACGAGGTGATGAGGGTGCCCAGATGACGGCCGGCCGAGATATCGGCCGGGACGACCGCGTACCGGGCGATGGCATTCTCATCCATCACGGGGTTCTGCGCCAGATAGAAGTAGACGGCGAAATTGATAAGGATCAGGCCCCAGGTCAGCAGCGAGGGGCGGCGGGTCGGGTTGTAATCGCGAATCGGGATCATGAGGCAAGGGCGCGGGGCATCAACTGCGCCTCCTCGAGCAGGCGGCGAAGGTTGGGCAGCTCCGCGGACGGCAGCGGCGGCAGCGGCGGCCGCGGATCGCCGTGGT
The DNA here is from genome assembly GCA_005881175.1 of Chloroflexota bacterium. Classification (GTDB taxonomy): domain Bacteria; phylum Chloroflexota; class Dormibacteria; order CF-121; family CF-121; genus CF-13. The sequence goes on along the minus strand of VBEN01000017.1, from coordinate 29,850 downwards.
CGTAGCCCAGCATTCGCAGAGCCGCCTTGAGCCCGGGCACGCCATACCCGCGGGTCAAAGCCTCGCCGAGCGGGGCGATCGTCCGTTGCTGTTGGCGGGCCTGATCAGCCCGGCCCTCCGACCACGCCTTCGCGATGCCGGCGGAGGCCGCCGGCGCCAGGTTGGCCAGCGCGGCGATCGCGCCGTCTGCGCCGGCCGAAAGCGCGTCGACCATCTTTTCGCCGGCGCCTGCCAGCAACACGAAATCCGGACCAAGCTGGGCGCGCAGCCCGGGCAGCCTGGCAATGTCTCCCGATGAGTCCTTCAGCCCGGCGATGTTGCGATGTCCCGTCAAGCGCACGATCCACTCGGCCCCGAGGTCGTAGCCCATATGCACCGGCACGTTGTAGATGAGAATTGGAATCGGGCTAGCGTCGGCGACCGCATGGTAATGGGCGCGCAGCGCGTCGGCGGTGAGCTGCGCGCGAAAGTAGCTGGGCGCGATGACCAGGGCAGCTTCGGCGCCTTCCGCCGCGGCGGCGCGCGTCCGGTCGATGGTCGCGGGGGTCGACTCCGCCCCGGTTCCGACGATGAGGCGAAGTGGAGCCGGCAAACCAGCGCGCACCGATCGAATCCACTGCAGCCGTTCCGTCTCGGTGAGATGGGTCGCCTCACCGTTGGAGCCCAGCGCGACCACGCCGTTGAGCCCGCCGTCGCGCAGGTGCGCCAAAAAGCCTAAGGGAGGCGGCCGGAGGCCACCGTCCGCCGTAAAGGCGGTTGCGATCGGCGGAAAGATGCCGCGGAGCCACGCCACGCCCATCTCGCGATTCTATGGTCAGCGCTTGTTACCCTGCCGTGACGGCATTGTCGCCGGCCGCCGACTTCTCCCGATGAGCCTGTTAACAAACCGCTGATAGCCTCACAGCGACGTGCGCGACACGCCTTCCGCTTTGCCACGCCGCTACACTCGTCGCTCCGTCCTCGACCACGGTCTGCGGCTCGCCATGGGCATCGGCGGCAGTGCCGCCTTGGCCTCACTCCTGGATGCCTGTGGCAACGGGGCCGGCGCGGTTGCGCCCACCCCACCGCCCGGAGCGACGGTTATCCGGGCGCGCCTCTTCGATCAGGTCGGATACGACCCAACCGTTTTGCAGACGCTGGCCAACAGGTTCCGCGCCCTGCACGACGACAAGGTCTTTGTCTCGATCGAGACCGCGCACTACCGCGAGCTGTACGAGAGCATCCTCGCGGCCGGACTGTCGAAGCCCGCGCCCTTTGACGTGGTGGCGCTCGACCAGGTATGGGTACCGGAGTTCGCCACCCGCAAGCAATTGCTCAGCCTGAAGGACCAGATCCCCGACGACGCCCGATCCGATCTGATGCCGAGCCTCCTTGAGACCTTCTCCTACAACGGCACCAACTGGGCGATGCCTCACGTGTTGAACGTCCAGAGCCTCTACTACAACAAGAGCCAGTTGCGCACCGCCGGCTTCAGTCAACCGCCGAAGACGTTGGAAGACTGGTATCAGCAGATGACGGCGCTGCGCCGGCGCGTCACCCCGTATGCCGACTCCTGGGCCCAGGACGAAGGCCTGGTTTCTGACTTCGTTCGGATCGTAGGCCAGTTTGGCGGCGATCTCTTCGACGCGGCCGGCAAGCCGCAGCTCCTGCAGCAGCCGGCGCAGCGAGCGGCAGCCTTCATGCGGCAGCTGGTCGATGAACACCTGGTGCGCGCTGAGATCGCCGCCAGCACCGAACCGGACGCGATGCGCGCCTTCCTGGCCGGCGGGGTCACGTTCACCACCAACTGGAATTTCGTTTGGGGGGCCATGGACGATCCGGTCTACTCCCAGATCACCGGACAGGGTGCGGTGGCGCCCATCCCAGCCGCCGCCTCGACCGGGGCGGCGGCGGCGTCGGTCAGCGGTTTCCTCGGTCTGGGCGTGCTCGCCAATAGCGCTCATCCCGACCTGGCGGTGGCCTGGCTGCGCTACCTGACCAGTCCTGAAGTCCAGGCGCAGCAGGCTGGCGAGCTGCCGATCTGGACCTCGCTGCAGAATTCGGCAGAGGTTCGAAAGGCGAACCCACAGATCGGCGTCTTTCTCACCAACCTGGCGAATGCGCGGCCCCGCCCCAAGCTGGTGCACTATGTGGAGGCGTCAGCCGTGCTTCAGCGACATCTCCACGACCTGGTCCTTGGGGCCGCCAGCCCTGGTCTCGCGATGGCCGACGCGCAGGCTGAGCTGCTGGCCCTTCAGGCGCGCTTCTCGAACTGACGCCTTCGGGCCTACGATGACGGCATGGACCAGATCGCCCAGGGTTATCGGATCGGCCTATTCGAGGCGATCATCCTGCTGCTGCTCTTCCTTCTCGCCTTCGGCACCCTCACGGTGATCGCGCGGGATCGATGGCACACGTTGGGGACCACCGAATCGCTGCTCGCCCGATTGGCGGCCGCGGTCGTGCTGGCGTCCGTCGCCGTCGGCGGCTTGAGCGGGGTGATCCTCAACCTGGTGCAAGGCGCCGCCTTCTCCGACAACACCATCTCGCCGGTTGCGGCCCGTAACCAGGCGGTCCTGGGGATCGGGTTGGCGCTGGCGGTGACGATCGTCGGCATCATTCGGATCGAGATGTACCATCGGCGGCTCGTCAGTCCGCCCACTCAAGAAGAGGATGCCGACTGGAAGGTGGAACCCCCCGAGGTCGCCGGTCGGCGCTAGCTACGACGTCGTCGGGCTGGGATTCACGACAATCTGCGACGCCGGAATCTCGCCGTCGAGGAGGTTCCACTTGGTGAGGATCTGCCGGTAGCTGCCGTCCTGGTAGATCGCCATCATGGCCTGCTGGATGGCTTTGAGCAACTCGCCGTTCTTGGGATCAATCGCAATCCCCTCAGGATTGGTCTTGAATGGACCGCCGGCCAGTTCGAGTTGGTCCGGCGTCTGCTTGACGAAGTACGCGGCGACCGGCGAATCGTCGAGCGCGGCATCGACGCCACGTTGTTTGAGGATCAGGACGGCCTGCAGGTCCGTTGGATAGACGTGCTTCTTGATCGGGTTGCCCTTGCACACGCCACCGTTCGCCTCATCGACCGTGTTTTCCTCCGGGCTCTGCACCTGGACCGAGACATTCTTCCCGCAGAGGTCGGTCAGTCCGCCGATGCCGGACGGGTTGCCTTTGCGCACCAGGATTGCCTGGCCCGCTCGAAAATAGGCAACGAGCGCCACCTGGCGCTCGAGGTCCGGCGTGATCTGCAGTGCGGAGATGATGGCATCGCCCTTCTTGGCGAGCAGCGCGCCGACGATCTGCGGCGAATCGGTCTTCTGGATGGTGGCGGAGAGCCCCATCTTCGCCGCGATCGCCTGGGCAATATCGATGTCAAAGCCGACCGCCTGCTGAGTGGCGGGATCAGTCGATTCCTGGGGCGGGTAGGTCGTGTCGGAGAGGAAGGTGATGGTGCCGGGCCGCACCAGGTTGGTCGGCGGGGTGATGTTAGGCGGCGTTGGACTGACAATGGCGAACGCCGAGGTCGAGGGCGTCGCCTTGACCGCCCCGGGACCGGAAAGGGCGCACGCACCGAGCGTCGTGGCGAGGAGGGCGCTCAGCGCAAGGCGTCCTACGGACGCGGTGGTCATCCCCGCCACTCGCCCTGGCGGGGTATTGAACATGGCCAAAATTTGCGACCCAATTCTACGTCCGGTTGCGCGCTCCGGCGCGTTCAAGGCTGTCACCTTACTCATTCCTCCCCGTTGGGGGGCCGCTCGCCATGGGTAACATGGGCTGAACTTGAGCCTCACGCTCGACGGCCAGTCGCTGCGCCCTGCCGATGTGGTGGCCGTGGCGCGCCATGGCGAGCGGGTGCGCCTTGGTCCGGAAGCGGCACGCCGGCTTCAGTCGGCCCGCGACCTCGTCGACCGGCTGGTGCGCGAGGATCGGGTGGTCTACGGACTGACGACCGGCGTTGGGGCGCTGAAGAACGTCCGGATCCCGCCGGCCGATGGCCGCCAGTTGCAGCGCAACCTGCTGATGAGCCACGCGGTCGGCGTTGGGCCGCCCTTGCCCGAGGAGCTGGTGCGCGCCGGGATGCTGGTCCGGGTCAATCAGTTCTGTCAGGGCACGTCGGGCGTGAGCCCGAAGGTCGCCGAACGATTGGTGGAGCTGCTGAATCGCGACGTCTACGCCTGGGTGCCTGAGAAGGGCTCGCTCGGTGCCAGCGGTGACCTGGCGCCCTCCGCGCACGTCGGTCTCTTGCTGATCGGCGAGGGAGACGTGCTCCTCAAGGGTCAGCGAAAGAGCGGCGCGGAAGCGCTGCGCGCGCTGGACATCCAACCCCTGGAGCTGCAGGCCAAGGATGCGCTCAGCATCCTCAACGGCACGCACTTCATGGCCGGCGCGGCCAGCCTGCTGCTGCAGGACGCGCAGCGGCTCTTGCTGACCGCCGACGTGGTGGCCGCCCTCAGCCTCGAAGCCTTGCGCGGTTCGCGCACCGCCTTCGATCCGCGAATCCATGGGGTACGTCCCCATCCCGGCCAGCTGGCATCGGCGGCGCGGATCTTCGCGCTGACCGAAGGCAGCGGAATCGTCGAGTCACACGTGCTCTGCGACCGTGTCCAGGACGCCTATTCGCTACGGTGTGCCGCCCAGGTGCACGGGGCCTGTGCGGATGCGATCGATTACCTGCGACGGGTACTGGACATCGAGCTCAACGCCGGGACGGACAACCCGCTTGTGTTCGCCAGCGATGAGGCCGTTCTTTCCGGCGGCAACTTTCATGGTGAGCCGCTGGCGCTCGCCCTTGACACCGCGGCAATGGGCCTCAGCGAGCTCGGCAGTATCTCGGAGCGGCGACTGTTTCGGATGCTCAGTGGTTTCCTTTCAGAGCTGCCGCCGTTCCTTACGCGGCACTCTGGCCTCGACTCCGGCTACATGCTGTTGCAGTACACCGCCGCCGCGCTGGCTACCGATAACCAGCTGCTGGCCATGCCGGCCAGCGTGCACTCCCTGCCGACCTCGGCCGACCAGGAAGATCACAACAGCATGGGTTGGCACAGCGCCCAACGCGCCCGCCAGGTGGCGACCAACGTCGAGGCGATCCTGGCTCTCGAGGCGCTGGGCGCGGCCCAGGGCGTTGACCTGCTTTCACCGCTGCGGCCGGGAACGTTGACCGCGGAAGCCCATGCCGCGATCCGTGAGAAGGCGCCGCCGCTTGACCACGATCGTGTGCTGCAGCCGGAGATCGAGGCCGCCATCGAGCTGGTTCACAGCGGGAAGCTGGCGAAGGTCGCAGCCAAAGCGGGGCCTTTAATTCCAGCATGACCATCTCGACCCCGATCCGCGCCGCGCGAGGAACCCAGCTCAGTACCCGCGGCTGGCAGCAGGAGGCGGCATTGCGCATGCTCTGCAACAACCTGGATCCCGAGGTTGCCGAGCGGCCACAGGATCTCGTCGTCTACGGCGGTACCGGCAAGGCGGCGCGCGACTGGCCGGCCTTTCACGCGATCGTCGCTGCCCTCGAGCGATTGAAGGACGATGAGACGCTCCTCGTTCAGTCCGGGAAAGCGGTAGGGGTCTTTCGGACCCACGAGTACGCGCCGCGGGTGTTGATCGCCAACAGCCTGCTGGTGCCGCACTGGGCGACCTGGGAAACGTTCTGGGAGCTGGAGCGGCTCGGCCTGATCATGTACGGTCAGATGACGGCCGGCAGTTGGATCTATATCGGCAGCCAGGGGATCTTGCAGGGTACCTACGAGACGTTTGGGGCGCTGGCGGCGAAGCGCTTCGACGGGACGCTCCGCGGCCGGATCGTTCTGACCAGCGGGCTGGGCGGGATGGGTGGCGCGCAGCCGCTGGCGGTGACCATGAACGAAGGCGTCGCCCTATGCGTCGACGTGGACCCGTCGCGCATCGAGCGCCGGCTCAAGACGCACTATCTCGACCGAGCGACGGCCAAGCTCGACGAGGCGGTGGCGTGGGCGGAAGAGGCACGTGCCAAAAAATCACCGGCATCGATTGGCCTGGTTGGTAACGCGGCGGAGGTTTACCCTGAATTGCTGCGCCGCGGTTTCGAACCGGACGTTGTCACTGACCAGACCTCGGCCCACGATCCCCTCCGCGGCTACATCCCGGCGCCACTGACGGTCGACGAGGCGGCCGACCTGCGCGCACGCGACCCGCTGGAGTACCTGGAGATGGTCAAGCACTCGGTGCGAGATCACGTGGGCGCCATGCTGGGCTTCCGGGGCAAGGGCGTTGAAACCTTCGACTATGGCAACAATCTGCGCGGACAGGCGCTCGAGGCGGGAGTCACGAACGCCTTTACGATCCCCGGGTTCGTTCCCGCCTACATCCGGCCTCTCTTCTGCGAGGGCAAAGGGCCCTTCCGCTGGGTGGCGCTGAGCGGCGAACCGGAGGATATCTATCGCACCGACCGCGCGGTTATGGAGACGCTGCCCGACAATGACCACCTGCACCGCTGGTTGCGGCTGGCGCGCGAGCGCGTCCAGTTCCAGGGTCTGCCGGCCCGGATCTGCTGGCTCGGCTACGGCGAGCGCGCCAAGGTCGGGCTACGCTTCAACGAGCTGGTGAAGGCGGGCGAGCTGCGTGCCCCGATCGTCATCGGGCGGGATCATCTCGATGCCGGCTCGGTCGCGTCCCCCTATCGCGAAACCGAGGGGATGCGTGATGGCAGCGACGCCATTGCCGATTGGCCCATCCTGAACGCGCTGGTGAACACCGCCGCCGGGGCCAGCTGGGTCTCGGTCCATCACGGCGGTGGGGTTGGCATCGGAAACTCTATCCATGCTGGCATGGTGGTGGTTGCCGACGGCACGGTGATGATGGCGGACCGGCTGGAGCGCGTGCTCACCACCGACCCGGGGATGGGGGTGATCCGCCATGCCGACGCCGGCTATGAGACTGCCATCGACTTCGCCCGCGAGCACGGCATCGATCGCGCGATCTGACGTGAAGGCGACGTGATCCACGCCGACTTCGCACTTCGGCATGCCGGTCAACTGGCCACCATGGTGCCGAATAACGGCGATCCGCTTGGCCGCATCACCGACGGCGCCCTGGCGGCGCGCCAGGGACGAGTGGTCTGGATCGGGCAGGATCGCGAGCTCGACGCCCAGGTCGAGCTGGACGGTGACCAGCTCGATGCCGCGGGCGCATGCGTCATCCCCGGACTGGTCGATGCCCACACCCACCCGGTCTTCGCCGGCTCCCGAGCGGATGAGTTCGCTGAGCGGGTGAGCGGCGGTGACTACCGGGCACAGCAATCGGGCGAGCGCGGCATTGCGAGTACAGTGCGGGCGACGCGGGAGGCCGATCCGGCCAGCTTGTTGGCGCTCACCGAAGCTCGGGCGAACCGGTTCCTCGTCAACGGCACCACCACCATCGAGGCAAAGACGGGCTATGGCCTGGACCTGTCCAACGAGGCGAAGTCCTTCGACGTCCTGCGGCAGCTTGCCGCCCGGACGCCGCTTCGGATCATTCCAACGTTTCTCGGCGCCCATGTCGTTCCTGCGAACATCGACCGGGCGGCGTATCTGCGAGCCCTGATGGAGGAGATGTTGCCCGCCTTCAAGGCACAGGCCGTCTTCTGCGACGCCTGGTGCGACGAGCCAGCGTTCACGCCGTCGGAAACGCGGGCGATCCTTGGGCGAGCGAAGGCCCTTGGATACCAGCTGCGCATCCATGCAGCGCAACTGGCGGCCGGCGAGGGGCCGGAGATTGCTGCCGAGCTTGGCGCCCGCAGCGCCGACCACCTGGAATTTGCCACGCCGGCGCAGCTCAAGGCGCTGGCCAGGGCGGGGACGGTCGCGGTGCTCTGTCCCGGCGCCAACTTCACGACACATGGTCCCCGCCCACCGATCGAGGCGATGCGCGATGCGAAACTCCCGATGGCGATTGCATCCGACCTCAATCCCGGCACAAGCAATTCGGAGAGCCTGCCGCACGCCATGAGCCTCGCCTGCGTGGCATGGGGCGTGACTCCCCAGGAGGCGCTGGTGGGTGCGACGGTGCACGCGGCGAGCTCGCTCGGGCTCGAAGGGCTCGCCGGATGTCTTCGGCCCGGGAGCTTTGCCGACTGCATCGTGCTCGACGTCGAAGCGCCGGAAGCCATTCCCTACTATGTCGGCGTGAACCGGGTGCTCCAGACGGTTGCCGGAGGCGCGGTCTGGCGGCCCTGGTAGAGTGCGTCCCGAATTTTTCCGAGGGCCGCCAGACGGACGTGATCACCGCGATCGCGGACGCGATCCGCGGTACCGGCGCCCGGGTCATCGACGTCCAGGCTGATGCCGCGCATAACCGGATGGTGGTCACATTCGTCGCGGCCCCCGATCTCGCGGTCGACGCCGCGTTCGCGGGCGCCGCGGTGGCGACGAAACGCATCGACCTGCGCCAGCATCGCGGTGAACATCCGCGAATGGGAGCCACCGACGTCGTCCCCTTCGTACCGTTCGCGGACCTGCCGATGAGCGTCTGTGTCGAGCTGGCCCGCCTCTTCGGCACACGGCTCTGGAAGGAACTCCGGGTCCCGGTTTACTACTACAGCGAGGCGGCCACCCGGCCCGATCGCCGTGAGCTGGAACGGGTCCGCCGGGGTGGCTTCGAAGACCTGGTCGCGCACATCGGTGATCCCGATCGGGCGCCGGACGAAGGGCGGGCCCAGGTGCATCCGACTGCCGGGGCGACGGCGGTGGGCGCCCGCATTCCCCTGATTGCCTACAACGTGAACCTGAAGACGACCGACCTGCAGGTGGCCAAGGACATCGCGAAGACGATTCGCGCCTCGTCGGGCGGCCTGCCCAACGTGAAGGCCCTCGGCTTCGAGCTTGCCGACCGCGGCCTGGTGCAGGTCTCCATGAATCTCACCGACTACCGGGTGACGAACATCTGGAAGGTCTTCACCGTCATCCGCGACGAGGCTCGGCGCCGAGGCGTGGACGTCGACGCTTCTGAGATCGTCGGCACGATCCCCCTGGCCGCGGCCGTAGGTGTGATCAAGGACGCGGTCATCGAGCCGGCGTTCCGCATGGACCAGATTCTGGAGAAACGCGTGTGGGCGGGCGAATGACACGCGTCAAAGAGCAGACCATCGGCAACTACCTGCAGGCGCTGGCATCGACGGCGGCGGTGCCAGGTGGCGGGAGTGCGGCCGCGCTCGCCGCGGCGATGGGCGCGGCATTGGTGAGCATGGTGGCAAAGCTCAGCGCCAAAAAGGCCAGGACGGACGAGATTCGCGCGGCTCTGAGCGGACTGGTCCCTGAGCTGGATGAGCTTGCCGAGCGCCTGCTCGAACTGAGCCAGGACGATATCGATGCCTATCGGGCGGTGATCGATGGGCGCAAGTCCGGCGCCGCGGATACTCTCCTCGAGCGAGCTTACGAACGGGCGGCCGAAGTGCCGCTGGCGACCGCGTCGGCGGCCGCGCGCGGGCTTGCGCTGGCTGCGGAAACGAGCAAGAACGCCTGGGACATGGCGGCCTCCGACCTGGCGGCGGGCAGCAAGCTGTTGCAGACCGGTCTCGATGGTGCGCTCGCCAATGTCGCCGTCAACCTGCCCGAGCTGCAGGGAGAGGCGGCCACCCGGATCGAGCGCGCCTACCACGAACTGCTGGCGAAGGCGTAATACCATCGATCGCCGACGTACCATGTGACCAACTGAGCACAGGGGTGATGCAATGGGGAATCGAGCGGTCGTCCAAACCGTCGCCTTGATCTTCGGAGTCATCTATTTTCTCGTCGGCGTGCTCGGCTTTATCGGCCCGCTCATAGGGACAAGCAGCTTCATCACGATCACGCAGGACAAGCACGCCCTGCTGGGGCTCGCGGACATCAATCTGCTCCACAACCTGGTGCACCTGGCGATCGGCCTCGCGGGTCTTGCCGCCGCCAGCAGCGTGGCCAACTCGCGGACCTTCTGCCAGGTGGTCGGTGTGATCCTGCTCATCGTTGGGCTGCTGGGAGTTTTCGTTGGCAACCTGTTCGGCATTCTTCCTCTCGCCGGCTTCGACATCCCCCTGCACCTGGTCACCGGCGCCGTGCTCGCCTACTTTGGGTTTGCGGCGACGATCTCGGTCCGCAGCCGAGCCTGACGCCGATACACTCAGGTCATGGCGGCGCTGTTCCCTTCCTTCGAAAGCCGCATGGTGGCGATCGACGGGGTCAACATTCACTACGTCTGCGGCGGAAGCGGCTCGCCCGTGGTTCTGGTGCACGGCCTGGGCAGCTCGGCCGCGGTCGAGTTCTATTTCAACCTCGAGCCGCTCGCGGCGAACCATCGCGTCTTCGCCATCGATCTTCCGGGCTTTGGCCACTCCGACAAGCCGGTCCTGGCATACACGATCGAGCTCTTCGTGAAGGCCGTTCGCGACCTGATGGCTTGCGAAACGCTGGAGCGGGCCGCGGTCATGGGTGTTTCGATGGGAGGGCGGGTCGCGCTCGGTCTCGCACTCGAATCACCAGATCTCGTTGCGCGTCTGGTGCTGGTGGATGCGCTGGGGGTTGGCCCGCCGCGGCGGGTGCTCGCCTACCGCATTCTGCTGACGAAAGGCCTGGGCGAGCTCACCCTCAGCGGGACAGCCCGCGCGTTGCGCCGCATGAACCCGGCGACGATTCGACGGTTCTGGGGCTGGTACCTACGGCGGCCCGGGCGGGTAGATACGATTCTGAGCGACGAACGGATCGCCAACCACGGCACGCTGCTATCGACGCCGGAGTACCGGGCGGCCTATCTGTCCGCGCTGCGTTCGATCGCCAGGATGGGCCAACTGCGAGATGGGATCACCGTCGAGGATCGTCTTTCAGAGCTGCTGATGCCGACGCTCCTGATATGGGGTCGGCACGACCACATCTTTCCGGCGAGTCACGCCGAGATCGCGAAGGATAAACTGCGCAACGGCCGGGTGGAGATCTTCGAGAATAGTGGCCATACGCCCCAGATGGAAGAGCCGGACCGCTTCAACAGACTCGTGCTGGACTTTCTCAGCGAGCCGGCGAGCCGGCGCGGCGAAGGAGTCGCCTGAGCGTCGGCGGCCAATCGATGCATCGCGACGATCTTCGAAACGTGGCGATCATCGCGCACGTCGACCACGGGAAGACCACGCTGGTGGATGCGCTGCTGAAGCAGTCGCATGTGTTCGCTGCGCACGAGCAGGTGGGCGAGCTGATCATGGACTCCAACGTGCTGGAGCGAGAGAAGGGCATCACCATCCTGGCCAAGACCACCTCGATCCGCTATCGGGGAATCAAGATCAACATCATCGACACCCCAGGCCATGCTGACTTCGGCGGCGAGGTCGAGCGTGTGCTGGGAATGGCTGATGGCTGCCTGCTGCTGGTGGACGCGCTCGAAGGGCCGATGCCGCAAACTCGGGTCGTGCTTCGGCTCGCGCTCGAGCTCGGGCTGATGCCGATCATCGTCGTCAACAAGATCGATCGCGTCAACGCGCGGCCGGCGGAGACGGTGGAAATGACGCACGACCTGCTCCTCGAGCTGGCAAAGCATCCCGATCAGCTCAACGCTCCGGTGATTTACACGAACGCGCGAGCCGGCACGGCGACGGTCGACCTGCGCCATCCAGGGTCAACGCTCGAACCGCTCCTCGACGCGCTGCTCGCTCAGGTTCCGCCGCCAAGGGGCGACCCACTGGGCCCGTTGCAACTGCTCGTCAGCAACCTGGATCACGACAACCACATCGGACGGCTGGCGATCGGCCGGATCGCGCGGGGCACCATCCGGCAGGGGCAAGACGTGGTCAGATGCAGCGAGGCCGGCATCGGCCCGCCGCAGCGCATCACCACGCTGCTGACCGTTGAGGCGTTGCAGCGGCGCGAGGCCGACAGCGCGGAGGCGGGAGAGATCGTGTACCTCGCCGGCCTACCCGACATCGCGGTGGGAGACACCGTAGCGGATGCCGAGCATCCGCAACCGCTGCCCCGGCTCGAGGTCAGCCAGCCGACGCTGCGGATGCAATTCTCGGTGAACCAATCGCCCTTCGCTGGTCGCGAGGCTACCACCAGCAGCACCTCGCGCCAGCTCCGCGCCCGATTGGCGCGCGAATTGCAGACCAACATTGCGCTCAAAGTCGCGGACGGGGCGACCGCCGACATCTTCGAGGTCAGCGGCCGAGGCGAGCTGCATCTGGCGATCCTGATCGAGACCATGCGACGGGAGGGCTATGAGTTCGAGGTCTCACGTCCGGCCGTCATCACGCGCGACATCGACGGCCAGCGGCACGAACCGGTCGAGGAGTGCATCATCGACTGCAGCCTCGATGCCGTGGGGGCCATCACCGAGGCGCTCGGCTCACGGGGCGCGCAGTTGCAGACCATGCGGACCGATGCTGGCAGCGGAGCCCGGCTCACCTACCTCGCCCCAACCCGGGCGCTGATCGGGTTGCGCAGCCTGATCTTGACCCTGACCCGTGGAACCGGCGTGATGTCCACCAGGCTCGTCGGCTGGGAGCGGTGGCGGACCCTGCCATCGCGAACGCGCAATGGGGTGCTCACCGCAAGCCAGACCGGCATGGCCGTCGCCTACGGCTTGCAGGGCGTCCAGGAACGCGGTCAGCCCTTTATTGGTCCGGGGACACAAGTCTATGAGGGCATGATCATTGGGCTCAACCGGCGAGGGGGGGACATCGACGTGAACGCTACCAAGCAGAAGCAGAAGACGAACATGCGCGCCTCGACCGAGGATGCCACCGTCAAGCTGGTCCCACCCCGCCAGATGTCGCTGGAGGAATGCCTCGACTTCATCGAGGATGACGAGCTGGTGGAGGTCACGCCCAAGGGGATCCGGATGCGAAAGCGGGTGCTGATCGCGAGCGAGCGGATCAAGCTTCGGAAGCGCGAATTGCCTGCAGCCGGCTAGCAGAAAGCCGGCGACGGCAGGCAGCGGCGAGCCCTAAGCTGGAGTTGTGACCGCAGAGGAGAAGGCGCCGATCACGGATAAGCGCGATCGAACGGCCGACGAGCGGGAACGACTGGCCAACGAACGCGAGCAGCTGGCCGACGAGCGCGAGCGCCTCGCGGACGATCGGGAGGCGGCCCTCGATGCCCGAGAGCGGCAGATCGAGGCCCGAGAGCAGCGGGTACGGGAACGGTCGGCCCGCCTGGGTTTGGATGCCGTGAGCTCTCAGGAATCGGCCAGAGAGGCAATCCGGTCAACTCGTCAACGGATCGAGCATTCTCGCCAGTCGCTGGATCGCTCGGAGGCTGACGCCAACCGGCAGGATGCCAGGCTCGAGCGCGGCGATGCGGATGCCTCGCGCGACCAGGCGGAAATCGACCGCGAGAGGGAGGAGCCCTCCGACTAGCCCAGCGGGTGACCGAGCCTGGCCGCGTAGTACGCGAGCAGCCAGCTGAATAGCAAAACCAGCCCCCATATAAGTAGGATGGCGCCGGCCAGCCCAAGCGGGGCCGGCCAGAGCCGCTTGAACCGGTAGCGGGCGAACTCGCGAAAGGTGGCCCAGAAGGCGGTGGAGAAGAGGGCCATCCGGCGGGCCTGTCGAAGCGCGATTCGAAGCACGAGGATACCGGCAAGACAGAGTCCGAGGCCCAAGATCAGCATCAGGCTGGTACCCTTATATGTTGTGGCCGAAGCACCTGGGAAACCCTACAGGCTGTGGTAAACTGCTTGACAGGCTTCATCCTACGGCATACGATGTGGGCCGCTCTCCACCCCACCCTACGGAGGTTCATCGATGGCCCGATCCACCCAGAAGACTTCGACTGACCGACCCAACTTGATTGCGGCGGCTCCGAGCAATACGCCCAAACGCAACCGCAACGGGCTTCCCTGGAAGCGCTACTTCACCCGTCCCGGCGTGGCCCCATTCGACGAGGTCCAATGGGAGACGCGCGAGGCCAGCATCACCAATGAGAAGGGTGAGGTCGTCTTCGAACAACATGACGTCGAGATCCCGACCACCTGGTCGCAGGTCGCCACGAATGTAGTGGTTTCGAAGTATTTCCGTGGGGTGCTCGGGACGCCCGAGCGCGAGCGCAGCGTCAAGCAATTGATCGGGCGCGTGGTTCGCACCATCCATGGGTGGGCCAACAAGCAGGGGTATTTCGCGACCCCCGAAGCGTCGGAAATCTTCCGTGACGAGCTGACCCATTTGCTGGTGCACCAGAAAGCTGCCTTCAACAGCCCGGTCTGGTTCAACGCCGGTATCGAACAGCGCCCTCAGCTTTCAGCTTGCTTTATCAACAAAGTCGAGGACAGGATGGAGTCGATCCTCACCCTGGCCAAGACCGAGGGGATGCTCTTCAAGTACGGCTCGGGCACCGGCACGAACCTCTCGCCACTTCGTTCCTCGCGTGAGCTCCTCGCGGGCGGCGGCACGGCATCCGGCCCCGTCTCCTTCATGAAGGGCTTCGACGCCTTCGCCGGCGTGATCAAATCCGGCGGCAAGACGCGACGGGCGGCCAAGATGGTGATCCTCAACGCCGACCATCCCGACATCGTCGAGTTCATCAACTGCAAGGTCGAGGAGGAGCGCAAGGCGTGGACGCTGATCGAGGGTGGGTACGACCCGTCCTTCAACGGCCCGGCCTACAGCTCGATCTTCTTCCAGAACTCCAACAACAGTGTCCGGGTCAAAGACGACTTCATGAAGGCAGTGGAAGAGGATGGCGAGTGGCATACCTTCGCCATCACGTCGGGCCAGATCATGGACACCTACAAGGCTCGCGACCTGATGCGCATGATGGCGGAGGCGGCCTGGGCATGCGGCGATCCGGGGCTGCAGTACGACACCACGGTCAACCACTGGCATACCTGCCCGAACACGGACCGGATCAACGCATCCAACCCGTGTTCCGAGTACATGTTCCTCGATAACACCTCCTGCAACCTCGCCTCGATCAACCTGATGAAGTTCCTGGACGAGCGCGGCGAGTTCGACGTCGAGGCCTATCGGGAAGCGTGCCGGATCTTGATCACCGCCCAGGAGATCCTCGTCGACAACGCCAGCTACCCGACGGAGGCGATCACCCAGAATAGCCGCGACTTCCGGCCGCTCGGGCTCGGCTATGCCAACCTGGGCGCGCTGCTGATGGCGTCAGGCCTGCCCTACGATAGCGACGCCGGCCGCGACGTGGCCGCGGCGCTCACCGCAATGATGACCGGCGAGGCCTATGCCCAATCGGCTCGCATCGCCCAGAAGAAGGGACCATTCCACGGCTTTGCGATCAACCGCGAGCCGATGCTGCGGGTCATGGACCAGCACCGACGCTCCGTCGACCACATCAACCCGGCGCATGTTCCGCTGCCGCTGCTGAGCGCCGCGCGGGACGCCTGGGACAAGGCCTGCCAGCTGGGGGACCTCTATGGATACCGCAACTCGCAGGCGACCGTGATCGCGCCCACCGGGACGATCGGCTTCATGATGGACTGCGATACCACCGGGATCGAGCCTGACATCGCTCTGGTCAAGTACAAGAAGCTGGTCGGCGGCGGCATGCTGAAGATCGTGAACCAGACCGTCCCGATCGCCTTGCGGCGCCTGGGCTATCCCGAGCCCCAGGTCTCGGAGATCCTCCAGTACATCGATGAGAACGACACGATCGAGGGGGCCCCGCACCTGCGTACCGATGACCTGGCGGTGTTCGACTGCGCCTTCAAGCCGGCCAAGGGCTCGCGGACGATCCACTATATGGGCCACGTCAAGATGATGGCCGCAGCCCAGCCGTTCATCTCCGGCGCCATCTCCAAGACGGTCAACATGCCCGAGCTGGCGACTACGGAGGACATCATGGAGGTCTATCTGGAAGGGTGGCGGATGGGCCTCAAGGCAATCGCCATCTACCGCGATGGCTCCAAGCGTTCCCAGCCGCTGAACACGGCGCTGGACAGCAAGAAGAGCGCGATCGCTCAGGTCTCTTCGACCAGGGATGTCGCGCCGAGCGAGCCGGCCCGGGCCGTGCGCCGCAAGCTGCCCGACGAGCGCCGGGCGATCACTCACAAGTTCGATATCCAGGGTCACGAGGGCTACATCACGGTTGGCATCTACGAGGACGGAACGCCCGGCGAGATCTTCCTGGTCATGTCAAAGGAAGGCAGCACGATCTCCGGCCTGATGGATGCTTTCGCGACGAGCATCTCACTGGCACTCCAGTACGGGGTTCCGCTGGAAGTGCTGGTCAAGAAATTCGCGCATACCCGCTTCGAGCCGTCGGGCTTCACGAAGAACCCTGAAATCCCGATCGCCAAGTCCATCACCGACTACATCTTCCGCTGGCTCGCCTCGAAATTCCTCAGCGGGACGCAGCAAGAGGCGATCGGCATCGTCCGCCGAGAGCCAATCGTCGAGGTTGAGACTTCGCCGGCAACTCCCGTCACGCCGGCAAAGCCCACGACCGTCGAATCCAGCGCGATCAAGATCAGTTTTCAAGGCCAGGAGGACGCCCCGGCCTGCTCCGACTGTGGCTCGATCATGATTCGCAACGGCACCTGCTACAAGTGCCTCAACTGCGGCAGCACGAGCGGCTGCTCCTAAGCAATAACCAGGAAGAGGTGCGCGTAGCCTCTTCCTCTCGACCGTCGAGGACGATGCAAATGCATCCATCGTGGTCGCACGACGGTCCGGAATGTCCTTGCGGAGGCCCGACGGACTGGGACGGACGCAAATTTCGTTGTCGAGGATGCGGCCTCTATTACGAAACCTGCTGTGACGGCGGTCGTTGCCCTTGATCCGCGAAAATTCTGCTGATCGGCCCGCGCTGAGCCTCATCACTGCCGCCCTCGCGAAATTTTTGGTCCGGCGACTGTGCAAAGCGACGCAATTCATGCTATGGTCGCAGTTAATGAGCGCTGAGCCGCGCTCTGATCATCGTCGAAGCGATCAGGGCGAGGAGCTGAAGAAGGGCAACACTCACAAATTTCCGAGGTCCATGTCGATGGTGACCATCGCGTGGGATCGCGGACTCCGAGGGTCGATCGCGACCAGCCGTCGGTCCCCTCGTTTTTCTTTTTCCTCTTTGCTTCCGGTACCCGGCCTCGTCGGCGCCCGCGCGTCCACGGCACCCGTGGCGCTCACGCGCGTTCGGCGGCGGCGTACAAGCGGCCGACCGGGAGAATCTGACTAAGAAGGAGGTGAGCCCCGGATGGCCGCAAAGAAGAAAGCAGGCGGAAAGAAGAAAGCTGCGAAGAAGTCGTCGAAGAAGAAGTAGTTAGCTCTTTGAGCTGACTTCAAAATACAGCCGGTGCCTTCGGGCGCCGGCTGTAGCATTGGTGGGCATGACCGATCTCGATCGCGCCCATCACTTCCTCAGGGTGCGGCACGACGGCATCCTCGCCACCATCAAGCGTGACGGGCGGCCGCAACTCTCGAACATCCTCTACTTCCTCGACGACGACGGCCGAATCAAAATCTCGGCCACACAGACAAGGGCGAAAACGCTCAACCTCCGCCGCGACCCGCGGGCCAGTCTCCATGTCCAGGGGCGCGACCGTTACGAGTACCTGGTCGCCGAGGGAGCCGCCCAGCTCGTCGAGGGGGAGGGCCTGGCGGAAGCCTTGCGGCACTATTACCGCAAAGTCCGCGGCGAGCACCCAAACTGGGCAGAATACGACGCGGCCATGGTCAACGAGCAGCGCCTCCTGCTGTCGATCTCCGTCGACCGCGCCTACGGCCAGCTGCGCTAGCGAACCGCCAGGCAGGTGACCGTCTTGAAGACGCCGTCGATCTTCTGGATCTTCTCCACGATGATCGAGCCGATGCCGGCGACGTCGGGAGCCTCCACCGCGGCGATGACGTCGTATTCCCCGGTGATCGCGTCCGCCAGTTCGATGCCCTTGACCCCCTGAAGCGACCTGGCAACCTCGATAGCTTTACCCGCCGACGCATTGATAAGGACGTACGCTCGCATTGCACCCTCCTGGACGAATTTCGATCTTCAGAATACGGGTTTGGCCGACGCTAAGATGGAAGCCATGACGTCCATGACGGCAGTGGTGAAGGCCGCTGCCGGCCCGGGCGCCGAGATCGACCAGATCGCCATCCCCGAGCCAACTGGCAAGGATGTTTTGATCGAGGTGGCCGCCTCTTCGATTTGCGGGACTGACGTCCACATTTTCGATTGGAACGACTGGGCTCGCCGCCATATCCACCCACCCCGGGTGTTCGGGCATGAAATGGCGGGGCGCGTCGTCGCCGCCGGGCCCGAGGTTCGAGGACTTGAACCGGGGACCTACGTGGCCGCCGAAACGCACGTCGTCGACCACACCTGCCGGCAGTGTGAGCGGGGTCTCTATCATTTGTGCGAGAACGTGCGGGTGCTTGGTGTCGATCGCGACGGATCGTTCGCCCGCTACGTTCTCCTCCCCGCCGAAAATTGCTGGCGCAATGCGCCCGGGCTCAGTCCCGAAGTGGCCGCGCTGCAGGAGCCCTTTGGCAATGCGGTCCACGCCGCGCTTGCCGGTCCCCTGAAAGACAATGCCGTCGCGGTTTTCGGCCTGGGGCCGATCGGCCTCTGTGCCGTCGGCATCGCGCGGGCCGAGGGGGCGGCGGCGGTCTACGGGGTCGAGCCCAATCCATATCGCCGTTCGCTGGCTGAGCGGATGGGTGCGACTGCGGTCTTCGCGCCCGGCGATTCGACGGTGCAGGAGATGCGGCGGGTCAACGGCGGCGTTGGCGTCGATGTCGTCCTCGAGATGTCGGGCCACCCTGTGGCGATCGAGCAGGGCTTGCAGGCGCTGCACAGCGGTGGCTGGATCAGCTTGCTCGGGCTCGGCGACCGGACGGTGACGCTCGACCTCAACGATCTCGTCGTGACCAAGGGGATCACGATCTACGGCATTTTCGGCCGACGTATCTGGGAGACGTGGGAGCGCACTTCACAGTATCTGAGCACCGGCAAGGTAGATGTGTCGCCGCTCATCACCCACCGGTATCCATTGGGTGACTTCCAGGAGGCGATGGCACAGATGAAGAGCGGCCGCTCGGGAAAAGTCGTGCTCCTGCCAAACGGAGGATAACCACATGATCACCGAGAAGAAAACGCAATTCCTGGTTGATGAACTCGATCAGCTGCGAAAAGACGGTCTTTTCCGCCCGCTGCGGGTGCTGGGATCGGCGCAGGACACCGAAGTGCTCGTCGATGGCAAGCGCGTGCTCAACCTGTCCTCGAACAACTACCTTGGCCTCACGACGCATCCACGACTGAAGAGCGCCATGGTCACGGCCACCGAAGAGTGGGGGGCCGGCTCGGGGGCGGTGCGCACCATCGCCGGGACCATGACCGTCCATGAAGAACTTGAGCGCCGGCTGGCCGAGTTCAAGCACACCGAGGCGTCGCTGGTTTTTCAGTCGGGCTTCACCGCGAACCTCGGTGTACTGCAATCGCTGGTGAAAGAGGGCGACGTCATCATCAGCGACGAACTGAACCATGCTTCCATCATCGACGGCATCCGGCTCTCGAAGGCCGAGCGCTCGATCTTCAAGCACCGCGATCTGGACGACCTCGAGCGCCATCTCGAAAGACATCGTGACAAGCGCGTGAAGCTGGTCGTCACCGATGGCGTCTTCAGCATGGACGGCGACATCGCTCCCCTGGCCGGCATCGTGGAACGGGCCGAGCGTTTCGGCGCCCTGGTCATGGTCGACGACGCCCACGCCAGTGGCGTGCTGGGCAAGAATGGCCGCGGTTCGGTCAATCATTTCGGCCTCGATGGCCGGGTCGACTTGCAGATGGGAACGCTGTCGAAGGCGATCGGCGTCCTGGGCGGGTACGTCGCGGCGCCCCAACCGGTCCGCGACTTCCTGATCCACCGAGCCCGAAAGGACGGACTCAAGCGTCTTAAGTTCGAGACGGGCGCCAGTGAGACGCCTATCACTCCGGTGCTCGTCGGCAAGGGCTCGGTGGCGATGGACTTGTCCGATCGCCTGTTCAGCCGGGGGGTCTTTGCCCAGGGAATCGGCTACCCGACCGTGCCGGAGGGCCGCGCCCGGATCCGGACGATTGTGACCAGCGTTCATACCGATCAGCAGCTCGATCGGGCGCTGGAGGCCTTCGAAAAGGGCGGTAAGGAACTTGGGGTTATCCCGTAACCTTCATCAGCGAAGCCACATATATGAGTAGGTCATCGGCGTGACCGAGCGTTCGGCTGCGGAGCTGCAAGACGAGGCGCGCATGATCGAAGCCGCCAAGCGGGACCGCAACGCGTTTGCGGCGCTTTACGAGCGATACTTCGATCAGATCTACTCGTACTGCTACTACCACTCCGGCCGGCGTGAGGAGGCGGAGGACCTGGCGAGCGAAACCTTCCAGCGGGCGCTCGAGGGGCTGGAGGATTTTGAATGGCGAGGCATCCCATACTCAGCATGGTTGTACAAGGTCGCGTCAAACCTGATGTCCAAGCGGCGGCGCCGGCCGCCCTGGATCGAGCTGCCCGATCCGATCGCCGGCAGCGGCGAGAACGATCCAGAACGGCTGTGGCTTCGGCGGGAGCAAGGCGATGAGCTGCACAAAGCCGTCCGCACCCTGCCGCTCGACCAACGCGATGCGGTCCTGCTCAAATTCGAAGGGCGGCTCAAGAACAAGGAGATCGGCGTGATCATGGGTCGAAGCGAAGGCGCGGTCAAGCTGTTGCTGTTCCGGGCGGTACACGGCCTGCGTCGGCGACTTCACGAACAGGAGAAGCGGTGATGAATCCGCGTCCAGAGGATATCGACGCGCTGGCGAAGGCGATCGACCGGGTGGTCTTCGCCGATTCCGGCGCCGCGGGCCCCGAAGTCCCATCCGCGTCGTTAGCGCTGGTGTCCCACCTCAATGACAGCTTTCCCCGGATGACGATCGCGAGCGCCCGGCGGGATCGGGTGCAGCGGCGGGTGATGCGGGCGCTTGGGATCCCGGCCAGCCCTTCGCCGGCCGGCTGGGTGCGGCTGGAGTCGGAGATGAACCGCCGGCTTGGCAACCTCGATCCAAAGTGGACGCCCGTGGTGGGTGGCGCCGCCCTGGTGTTGCTGGGCGTGGTTGGCTTTGCCGTGTGGCGGCGCGGCGCCGTGAAGCCGGCGACCGCCTCTATTCGCTGAAACCCGGAGTCCTGGGGAATGACCGCTGACGACGAGCTGTCCCCCCGGGAGGCCGCCCGCATCCGAGCGCGGGAGCGCAAGGCGAGGCCTCCGAAGATGGTCATTGATAATGCGGGGGTCAAGCAGATCCAGCTGTCCCTGCGCGACCGGGCAAAAAAGAAGAAAAAGTAAAGTAGACCCGTGACCGCCATCCGCAAAGCGGTGTTCCCGGCCGCCGGACTGGGCACCCGCTTCCTGCCGGCGACCAAGGCGCAACCGAAAGAGATGCTGCCGGTGGTGGACAAACCGATCATCCAATATGGGGTTGAGGAGGCGGTTGCCGCCGGCATCGACCAGATCATCGTGGTCACCGGCCGCGACAAACGCGCGATTGTGGACCATTTCGACATCTCCTTCGAGCTCGAGCACTACCTCAAGGATCGGGGCAAGACGCGCGAGCTTCAGGTGGTACGCAAGATCTCTGACATGGTCGACATCACCTACATCCATCAAAAGGAGCCGCTCGGCCTCGGCCACGCCGTGCTGATGGCAAAAGACGTGGTGGGTAACGAGCCGTTCGCGGTCTTTCTGGCGGACGACATCATCCGGTCGCAGACACCGGTGATCAAACAGATGATGGAGGTCTATGCCCAGCACCAGGTGTCGGTGCTCGCCCTGCAGCGGGTCGAGCCGGAACAGGTTTCCCGCTACGGCGTGGTCAAGGTGGCAACGAGCGATGGCCGAATCCATGAGGTGGTCGACATGGTGGAGAAGCCGGAGCCCAGCAAAGCTCCCTCCAACCTCGCCATCCTGGGGCGCTATCTGCTCAAGCCGTCCATTTTCGGCATCCTGGAGACGACCCACGAAGGTGTCGGTGGCGAGATCCAGCTGACCGACGCGCTGCGCAGTATGGCCCAACAGGAGAAGGTGCTCGGACTCGAATTCGAGGGCACCTACCACGATGTGGGCACCGTCAGCGGCTTCCTCAAGACCTCGATCGCGTTCGCCCTGGAGCGGCCCGGGCTCCGCGAAGAGCTGTTGAGCTTCCTAAAGAGCCTGAACGGCGTGCAGCCCGCCTAGCGGATCCGCCGCCCCAGACGTTATCGGAGGGCCGGTTCCGAGCCTATAATGAGGGGTCCGTTGAATGGCTTTAGCGATACCGCAATCAGGTCCAGACATGGCAGTTTCAGGGAGACGCAGATCCGACGAGGACCGGGTCGTCCGGTATTTGAACACCGAGGGCGACTTCGAGGTCGAGGTGTCACACACACTGAACAAGTGGTGTGTCACCGTCTTTCAGCTGCCATCGAAGCAGGTGGTCGCCCAAGACTTCTTCCCGGAGCGGTGGAAGGCGCTGGCGCGGGCGCAGGACTTCGTCCGCATCCTCAACACCCGTAACAAGCCCCAGCCTGAATCGGACGACGAGCCCTGATCCGTAACTCGTCCCGGGCCTTCTGGCTCCACGAATGGGGCGCGCTTGCCTTCGTGGTCACGGTCATCGTCGGCTTGCTGGTGGTGCCGGCCGCACTGTTTCTCGAAGGCAGCAGCCGATCAACCACCCAGACGAACCAGACGCTGCTGCAGCCGACGCCCACCCCGAGCTGCCTGCCAGCAGTCTCCACCCCGTCCGGGTCGGCGACCGCGAGCGCCAGCGCGACGCCTGCACCAACGCCGAAGCCCTCGGCATCCGGATCCGTCAGTCCATCGGCAACCGCGGTTGCGAGCGCATCGCCGACACCGTGCCCATCACCGAGTCCAACCGCGTCCCCCTCGCCGAGCGGCAGCCCAAAACCATCCGCCTCGCCGTAGGATGAGGTCGACCTAGCCGGCGATCGCCTCGCCCAGCACGATCGAGCCGTTGCGCGGCACGATCTGCGCGCGCTGGAGTTCGAGCTCGGCCATGACCCGTGTGTCGTCGAGCACCGCGAGCAGGATGTGATCGCGCAGAGCCAGCTCGCCGATCCGGACGCAGTCTTTCAGGAAGGGGAAGACCAGCGGCCGGACCAGGTTGACGATGTATCGTTGCTCCGAGGCCCGATCGGCGGTCGGGTCGACCAGGCTTTCATCCCGGAATGCCAGGATGAACAGCTCGTCATTCAGGGAAATCAGATCGGTCCAGCTGTAGGCTTCCTCGGGCGCGTCCGGGATCAGACTGCGCTTCTGGCGGAAGAGCTCCAGCCGCGATTGCAGCTGGCGCATGGGGCCCGATGGTCCCTCGATGATGAAGGGAACATCCTTCAGAGGAGCCTGGGCGGGTTGCGCGGGATACCGGGTCGAGAACCCGACATCGGCCCGGCCGGCAAAGGGGGCCGGCACCTTGATGACGAGCTCCTGAAGCATTCGCCAGAATCTCCTTCTCTCTTTGATTATACCGGCGTTAACACATTCAACGGAAATTCGCCACGGCTCTTGCTTCTTTTGCGCGGCAATGTGCCAACACGGCGTCGGCGTCGCCCGTATTCAGCACCCGATCGGTGGTCAGGCCGGCGCGGCGGCCGATCGCGCAGCCATAGC
Organism: Chloroflexota bacterium; assembly: GCA_005881175.1. Classification (GTDB taxonomy): domain Bacteria; phylum Chloroflexota; class Dormibacteria; order CF-121; family CF-121; genus CF-13. The sequence goes on along the minus strand of VBEN01000017.1, from coordinate 6,332 downwards.
GGACCGAGTCGAATTCGGCGGGGTAGTGCGCGTCGGTGTCGATGGCGAGGATGACCCCGGCGTCCCGAGCCTTGCGCGCCCAGGTGTCGTTGAGATCGAGGCGCCAGGGGCTGCTGTTGATCTCCAGGGCCGTGCCGGTCCTCGCCGCCTCGGCGATCACCGCGTCGATATCGAGGTTCGTCTCTCCACGGCGGTCCAGCCGGCGCGACGTGGGATGAGCGAGCACGTCCACGTGCGGCGATCGTAGCGCGGCCAGGACCCGTTGCGTGATGAGATCTTTCGGCTGGTCCAACGCCGTATGGACCGAGGCAACGACGACGTCGAGCTCGGCGAGGCAGTCGTCCGGAAGATCGAGGCTGCCGTCGGGCAGAATGTCGACCTCGGCACCATTCAAGACCCGCGCCGTCCCGGGACTGGCATTGACCGACGTGATCTCGGCGGCCCGCTCATTAAATCGCTGCGGTGTCAATCCCTGGGCGATCAGCAACGACTGTGTATGGTCAGTCATCACCAGGTAGCTGTAACCGCGCTCCCTGGCAGCCCGCGCCATGACGGCGATCTCATTGCGGCCGTCACTCCAGTTGCTGTGGGTATGCAGATCGCCGCGAAGATCCCGCTGCTGGACCAGTTGGGGCAGCGGTCCCTGCGCGGCCAGCTCGATCTCGCCACGGCCCTCCCGCAACTCCGGCGGTATCCAGGCGCACCCGACGGCGGCATAGACCTCCTCTTCGGTCTCGCCGGCGATTTTTGTGCCGTCTTCCTTGAAGACGCCATATTCGTTGATCTTGAGCTTGCCCCTGCGCTCCGAGCGGCCGCGCAGCTGAATGTTGTGGGCCTGGGACCCGGTGAAGTACTGCCAGGCGGCGCCAAAGCTTTCCGGCTTCACGGCGCGCAAGTCGACCTCCATCCCCGAACGGACGCGGATGGACGTCTTGGTGCCGCCCTGCGCGACCACCTCATTGACCTGCGGTAAATGCGCGAACTCCCGGCAGATCGCATCTGGATCGTTCGCGGCGACGAGCAGGTCGAGGTCGCTGATCGTCTCGCGGGCGCGTCGCAAGCTTCCGGCGATCTCCGCGCGAAGGACGCCCGGCATCGAGCCAAGTGTCGTCAGCAGGGAATCGGCCAGGATCCAACCTTCGGGAAAGAACCGGCGGCCCTCGGTGCGCTTGAGCATGGCGATCCCCCTGAGGATGTTCTCCTCCGTTTTGGCCTTGATGCCCCGCACGAGGAGCAGCCGATGCGCTTGCGCCGCCTCCTCCAGCGCATCGATGCTGAGGATGCCGAGCGCGTCGTAGATGTCCTTGGCCGTTCGGGGTCCCAGGCCAGGAACCCGGGTCAGCTCGAGCAGCGCCGGCGGGACCTCGCCCTCGAGCCGAGTCAGGAATTCCAGCCGTCCGGTGGTGACGAATTCGACGATCTTTTTCTCCATCGCCTCCCCGATGCCAGGAATGTCCTTGAGCCGCCCGTCCTTGATCAGGTCCTCGACCTCGGTGGTCAGGTTGTCGAGCTGCCGGACAGCCTCGCGGTAGGCGCGGATCTTGAAGAAGTTCTCACCCTTGATCTCGAGCAGGTCGGCCACCCGGTTGAGCATGGCTGCAACGTCGGCATTCCGCACGTCGCTAACCTAGCAGGCATGCCGCTTTCCGGCGTCCGTGTCGTCGATCTTTCCCGTCTGCTCCCGGGCGCGTACTGCACCCAGCTGCTCCAGGCGCAGGGTGCGCAAGTGACCAAGCTCGAGCCGCCGGCCGGTGACCCCATTCGACGGCTGCCCGGCGGCGAGGTGTATTTCGACGCCCTGCATCGCGGCCAACAGGTCCTGACGATCGACCTGCGGACCGAGAGCGGACATCGGGCGCTCCGGCGGCGAATCGTCGATGCAGACGTCCTGGTGGAGGGCTTTCGGCCCGGCGTCCTCGACCGGATCGAACTCGGCTATGCCGCGCTGTCTGCCATCAATCCGGCGCTCGTCTATTGCGCCATCACGGGCTATGGCTCGAGCGGCCCGATAGCGCGCCGCGCCGGTCACGACCTCAGCTACCTCGCGCGGAGCGGCGCACTGTCGCTGATGCCGCAGCGCGACGGTGTCCCGACCATCCCCGGATTGCAGGTCGCCGATCTTGCCGGCGGGCTCCAGGCCGCCTTCCTGATCGCCGCCGCGCTCGCGGGGCGCGCCCAGACCGGACGCGGCAGCAGGGTCGAAGTTTCGATGACCAGTCTGATGCACAGCTGGACAGCGCTACCCCGGGCGGCGCTGAAAGCTGGCGTTGCCGGCTTGCCGCTCACGGGCGAACTGCCCTGCTACCACGTCTACCCGGTTCGAGATGGCCACCTCACGGTGGCGGCGCTCGAGCCCGACTTCTGGCAGGCGTTCTGCCGGGCGATCGGTCGCGACGACCTGGCGTCTCGACAGTTCGATCGCTCTGCGGTCGATGAGGTCCAGTCGGTCCTGGCGCCCGCCAGGCTCGACGAGTGGATGGCGCGTTTTGGAGATGGCGACGTGTGCGTTGAGCCGGTGGTGGGACTGGCCGACGCGAGCGAGGACTGAGGCGACCGCTGCCGCCTCAGTCCTCGTGGTTTCAGCTCTGAGCGTTGGCGATTTTGCCGAAGAGGCCGTCAGCCTCGTCGTTGATGCCGGCGGTGAAGTACACGGCGTTGGGGTCGGCGGCAGCGTTGCCCACTCGGAGCGCCCACAGTCCATCGATGGTGATCGGGGATCCGCTTGTTCGGGTCAGCACGCCGCGGAAGTTCCCCTTATCGACCGTGTAGGCGTTGATGCGGCCATCGCCGAAGTTTCCAACCAGTAGGTCGCCGGCGAAATCCCCGAAGCTGGCGGGTGCGATCGCGAGTCCCCAGGGAGAGTCCAGCCGCCCGTGCGAGACCAGCCGGCGAATCAGGTTGCCGTTGACGTCGAAGGCGTCGACGAAACCATGCCCTTGGCCGGCCACGTCGTCGTGGCCGGTGGCGTCCCGCATGGCGAAGGTGACATAGAGGACGCCGCCGAGGTTCTGGACGTTGAAGGGCGCGTAGTTCGCCGGGATCTTTGGATCGGTGAAGGAGCCGGCCGGGTTGTAGCTGCTATCGAAGACGTCGATCGCGCCGCCCCGGAAGTTGGCGGCGTACAGCCGGTCGCCGGTCGTGGTCGAGCCGAGCGCGAGACCCTTGTAGACGGCGCCCGGCGCCGGGAGCGAATTGTCGACCTCGGTCCTGGCGACGCCACCGAAGGCCGGCTGCCAGCCGGCCAGTGTGCCATCCTCCGTCGCGAAGAGGAAGCGGTCACCTCGGAACTCGGCCATGTTCCCGTTGAAGACGGTGCCGGTCGGGGTTCCCTGCGCCTCGCCGGAGCCCGCGCCGGGCGGAATGACGACCGTCAACGGCACTTTTGAACCGTCGCCGCGATAGAGGGTGGTGACGCCGGCGCCGTTGTCCGACACCCACATCGGGCTGGTGCTGCTGGCGGAGATCCCCCAGGGGTTCTGCAAGCTGGGGTCAATGACGCCGGCGCCCTGGTCCGCCCGATTCGATACCAGATTGGTTTGGGTGAACGCCGTCTTGCCGGCGCCCGCACCGGCGCCAATGGCTGAAAGGCTGACGAGCCCCGTCGCCAGAGCGGTTGTTAGGGTTAACCGTCTGAGTCGCATGCCTTGCCTCCTTGCGTCCGTTGGAGGGCCAGAAAAAGCCCCTTTCAGACTTGTACCGGGCGACGTTACGCCCGGCCCGACGATCTCTTACCGCTTTCTAAGCCGGCTCTCAGCGGCGCTTCATCGAGATCGGCGAGCATAGTAGGGTCAAAATCCCGGGAAGGAGATGTCACAGATGAAGGGAAAGCGCTGGGTGGTGCTACCGGTGGCCGGGCTGGCGGCGGTCATCATCGGGATCGTTGCGGTCGAGGCCGCCCCCTCGCCATCACCATCCGCGAGCGGAGCGAAGAATTATGCCCAGGTTTTCGTCGACAAGCTGGCCGCCATCCTGCATCTGAACTCCACCCAGACGAAGGATGCGTTGAAGCAGGCGGAGTTGCAGACCGTCGATCAGATGCTGAAGGACGGCAAGATCACCCAGCAGCAGGCGGACGCCATGAAGGCGAGGATCAATGCCGGCCAGGGCCTTGGCCCGATGGGCGGTTTCGGCCTTCGTCCCGGAGGCTTCAAAGGGGATCGGGCCCTGATGCAGGAGCTGGCCACCGCCGAAGCGAATGCCGTCGCCAGTGCCCTCCATATGAGCCCGGCGGATTTGAAGAGTGCCCTGAGGTCGGGGAAGTCGCTCAGTGATCTCGAGGCCCAGCAAAAGGTGAGCGATGGCGCCGTCAAGGCCGCCGTGAAGAGCGCCGCCAAGGGTGTGCTCGACAAGGCTGTCAAGGCCGGGACGATCACGCAGGCCCAGGAAGATGCGATCTTGTCCCGCGTTGGATCCGGTCTCAAGTTCCCCTTCGGCCACAAGGGACCGCGCCCCGGGGCACCAGGTGCAACTCCAGGCCAATCGCCGGCGCCGACTCCGGCCGCCTTCTACTCCACCATCTAGGCCACCTCCGCGACGATTTCGACACGAAGCGGGAACATCCCGGCGACGAACGCCCGCACGCTTCAGTGCCGTAGCGTTTGATGCCTAAGCTGAGAACCGGGAGGAGTCTTGAAGCTTCTGCAATGGCTCGTGACCGGGCTGCAGTTCACGCTCGTCGCGCTGGAGTTGCCGCCCGACCCGCGGGAGCGGCATTTCTGGAGCCGACTGGCGATGCTGCAGCTCATCTACTCACTCGCCGGGCTCGTGCTGGGGTTGGCCTGCGTCATCGGGGGCACCCTGCTCTTCTTCCATGGTGTGGTTGGTTCGAGTAGCTGGGTTGGCGAGGTCATCGGTGTCAAAAGCAAGCTGTCCGACGCCGCGCCTGGCACCGTGCTCTTCGTCGTCGGCCTTGCCGTCGTCTTTTTGACCCGCTTCACGGTGCGGGTGCGGCAACCGATCGAGATCGACCTCTCAGATCGGCGGGACATGCCGGATCGCCGTCGCAAGGCGGGTTAAACGGTCGGCTGGCGTCACCCCGGGCGGTTACCGCGCCGCCGCATATTGCCGGAAGATGGCCTCGACCTGGCGACGCGTTGCCTCGCGGCTGCCGGTGTTGTCGATGACGTAGTCTGCCCGGGCGCGCTTGTCATCGAGCGGCATCTGGGCCGCGATCCGCTGGCGGGCATCCTGGACGCTGAGCCCGTCGCGCTCCGTGAGGCGCTGGAGCTGCGTTGCAGGGTCGACCCAGACCACGATGACCTTCTCAACGATGCCGGCCCGACCGTTCTCGTAGAGGAGCGGGATGTCCAGGATCAGCACGCCCGAACGCTGCGTCCGAGCTGCCACCTCGGTATCCATCCGTGCCCGGATCCGCGGATGGGTGATGGCGTTGAGCCGTTGGCGGGCCGCGGGGTCCGCGAAGATGGCGGCGGCCAACCTGCTCCGGTTGAGACGGCCATCCGGTAGCAGAATGTCCCGGCCGAAAGCCTCGACGATCTCGTCGAGAGCCGGTTGACCGGGTTCCACGACGTCGCGGGCGAGCTGGTCGGCATCGATCACCTCAGCTCCGAGCTCGCGGAACATCTTCGCCACCAGGGACTTGCCCGTGCCGATCCCGCCGGTAAGACCTAATACCCGCATCGTCAGTTAGACCGTACGATTACCAGAGATGACGCTGGTCAAGTCGATCGCCGTGCTGGCGGTGCTGCTGGCCGCGATCACCTACTTTGGCTTCAGGGCGCGCCGGCTTTACCGCATGTTGCGGCTCGGCCCTCACGAGAACCGGTTCGACCGCATTCCCGAGCGCATCCGCGGAGTTCTCAGCTACGTCGGCCTGCACACCCGTATGTTCCGCAACCTCTACTCGGGCATTCTCCACTTCTTCATCTTCTGGGGATTCGTCGTCCTGTTGACCGCGATCATTCAGGCGTTCGGGGAAGGCATGATTCCCGGCTTCAGCCTGGCGGTGATCGGCGGGAACAGCTGGATCGCCTTCCTTCAAGACCTGTTTGGCGTCCTGGTCCTGGTCGGCGTCGTGATGGCGCTCGTAAACCGGCTCATCATCCGGCCGCGCCAGTTCCAGGAGAGCAATGAAGTCGACGCCCTCATCATCCTCGGCCTGATCGCCACCATCATGGTCGGGATGCTCGGGCAGAACGCGGCCCGGATCGCACAGGGCGGCGACCCCTCGGCAAGCTGGCGGCCGGTCGCCTCGGCCATCGCCCGTCTCTTTGAATCCCTTGGCTGGCTGGGGACGGCGGCCATCGCGGCGCACGAGGCTTTTTACTGGATTCACATCCTGGCGGTGCTGGCTTTCCTGGTCTATATCCCGA
>VBEN01000016.1 GCA_005881175.1 Chloroflexota bacterium | reverse complement strand
GGTTCGCCGGTCCGGTGGCGCTGAACGAGATCCACCGCGTGTTGCGGCCCGCGGGCGGACTCGGATTGATCTGGAACCGACGCGATAAGCGCGATCCACTGCAGGCGGCGATCGACGCGATTATCCGCCCATATCGTCGTGAGGCTCCCACGCATGAACGCGATCAGTGGCGCGAGCCGATGATGGCGAGCGCGCTATTCCACCCCGCCGGCGAACGTCAGCTCAGCCATGAGCAGAAGGTCGACGTCGAGAGGCTGGTCGATCGCGTGCTGTCCATCAGCTTCATCGCGACCTTGCCCGAGGACGAGCGCGCAACGGTCGGCGATCAGGTCAGAGCGCTCGTGGATCAGACGCCAATCACGCTGCCTTACCTTACGGACGTCTTTCTGTTCCGGCGGCGCTAGAGTTCGACGTCGTCCAGCGGCAGGGTGCCCGGCGGCAGCGTCGGTGGACAGATGACCTCCTGGATGGTGAAGATGGTTTCGATTAGTTCCGCCGTCCCGGTCCCTGATTGAAGGCGGTCGATCAACGATCGCTCGACTCCGGCCCAGCCGACGAGATGAATGCGCAGCTCAGCCAGACTCGGCTCGTACTCGTCTGGCACCAGATGCACATCCTCGAGATTCAACTCCTCGAGTTGATTGAGGAGCCGGTCGGTCAGGCGTCGCGGCTCAACGAGCCTGGCCAGCCGGCGCTCCTGCTCCGAGCGCTCGGCTTCACGGATTTCGTGATTGGCGGTCGCCAGTGGTCCCACGGCGCATCCTCCCCTTCAGCGAAGTCCTGCTGCGGGACGAAAATATCCTCTGACAGGCACGCCGTCAATTTCTGGAATAGAGATCGCAATCGGCCGCGCAAAAGATCAGCTCGCGGCGGGCGAAAACGTCCACCGTGTGGGGGAGCCCGTGAAGTCGGATTCGGTGAGGCCGAAGGCCCACGCCGGTCGAACCTGAAAGCAGGCATTCGACGGCGAGCTGAAGAACTCGACGGAATACTCGGTTCGGTACTTTCGATTGGTTCGGGCGACGAAGGTGGCGATCGCCGCCGGGTGGCGGATCAACTCGGCTTCGCCCTCGATCACGACGGGCTCGTAGGCGTTGTCGGTGGTGATGGCACAGTGGGGTTGAACGGCAAGGTTGCGCGCTTTGCGCGACGCACGGCTCGAACTGAACCAGAGCGCGTCATCGATCCACACGGCCCAGACCGGCATCACGTGGGGCCGGCCGTCGGCTCCCGCGGTCGCCAGCCAGTAGTCGTGCGATCGTTCGAGACGCTCGAGTGCCCACGACCATGGCAATAGTCCGGTCCCCTGGTGGGCAGCCAGGATCCCGTAGCCAGGCATGTGGGGTCGCGTCGCGACCGGCTCGCTCAGGTCCAGGGAAGCCTGCTGCGCTCCCCCCAGTATTGATCGGCCGGTTCGGCACCTTGCAGCAAATCCGCAAGCTCGGCCGCCGAGGGACGGAGCTCGAGGGCTCGCAGGTTGCTTTGCAGCTGCTCCGTCGTGACCGCGCCGGAGAGCACCGTGTCGATCCACGGGTTCGCCAGCGCGGCCGCGATCGCGGTCGCATCGCGAGTGGCAAGCCGGCCGTTGGCCAGGACCTCTTTGATGATGACGCCCCAGCCGGCGCCATGGGCCTCGGCCAGCGCTGGTCCGGCGGACGGTTCCAGCACGTTCCAGGTGGCCTGCACACTCTGGAAGGGGTTGATGCCGTCGACCTGAACGTTGAGCGCCCGCCGGATCACGGCAGACTGGCGCGGACCGCTGACGGACAGGCCGATGACCAGCCCGCTTTCGCGCAGCCGGTTCAACTCCGCGAGGACCCGATGGTCCTCGAGAACCCCGCTCTCCAGCGTTGCGGAGTGGATCTGGTAGAGGTCGAGAAAATCACCCAGCAGCGCGCGGCTCTCCGTTGTCTGGCGCGTAAGCGCCGCCAGTGAGTGGTCCTTGACCTCGTGAACTTTCGCATCGACGTGCCAATCGCCGACGTAGGTATAGCCCCACTTCGATCCCACCGTGAGATCGCTGGGCGTGAGCCGGCGGAGCTGAAGCCACGACGATAGGAACCGCTCGGCGAACCCGTACGACCGGGCGGCATCGAAGTACCGGATGCCCGCGTCGTAAGCGGCGCTGAGCACCTCGTGCGAGCGCCGTTCCAACGCTTCCACGCTCCGGTCCGTACCGAGGTCGTGATCGCGGCCAAGGGTGATGTATCCGGGCCGGCCGACGGCCGCGAGTCCGAAACCGATGGGCGTCACCGACAGGCCGGTTCGGCCCAGCGGCCGGGGTTCCAGCGATGTCGCGGCGTCTGCCGCTACGGCTCTTTGAGGATCCGCGCTTTCTCCTCCGCGAACTCGGCCTCGGACAGCACGCCGGAGGATCGTAACTCACCAATCTGGCGCAAGCGGTCGTATCGGTCGGCCGCGGGCGGCGGGCTGACCACCGAGAGCCTGGGCAATGCCGACCGCTGGGCAGCGTCGACCATGGCCTGGATATCCGCGCGAATCCGGGCGCCGTTGATATGGGCGGGGAAGGAGGCCTGCGGCTGGTCGGCGACGTTCACCTCGATGGTGGCGAACCCGATCCAGTGCTTGCGGAGCTGCACGTCCTGGACATCGGCGAGCCCGATCGCGGCCACCCCGCGACCCGACAGATCGCTGGGGCAGATCAGCCGACGCGTGGTGAGAACGAGCGGTTTGACTGAGACTCCCCAGTCCTTCGCCGTGCGCACGACGAACTCGTCCTCATCCAGCTGAAGTCCGCCCGGGAGCGCGATGTCCGTGATCGCGGCCGAAAGGGGAGAGGTCTCCTGAGTGTGGGCAAAGTGTGCTTGGCGGCGCGCTTCCCGCTCGGGTGTATCCGCCACGGCTCAGCCGGTTACCTTCTCCATCTCGCGGGCGCCGAGCGCCGCCGCCGCCACACCCTCGAGGTCGCTCTCGATGGAGGCTTGCACGGCTGCGATCACGGCGCCTTCGACGAAGGGAGCATTGCTCACGAGCACGCGACCCGGGCCGTCGGGAAGTTGTTCGATCGCCATCTGGGTGCTGAGCACGGCGCTGCCCAGGTCGACCAGGATCAGCACGCCTTCCGCTCCACGCACGTCCTGAATTGCGGCGAGAATCGCAGTCGCGTCCGTGCCGAGCCGGCCGTCAGCGGTGCCGCCCGCGATCGCGATCTTGACCTTGCCCTGGGTCATCTGCGCCGCCAGCTCTCGAACGCCCTCCGCCAGTTGCCGGCTGTGCGAGACCAGGACCAGGCTAACGGTGGCCATACGCCCTCGCCAGGATGTCAATGGGATGCGCGGACCGGGCGCCCGTGCCGTGTTCGACCTGCATCCGGCACGTCTCGCAGTCCGCCAGCACGGAATCGCGACCAGCCGCCTTGACCGCCTCGAAGAGCCGGCTGCCGATCTTCATCGAAAGATCGTACTTCTCGACCTTCACGCCGAACGTGCCGGAGATGCCGCAGCATCCTTCATCGACTTCTTCGAGCTGTACCCCGGGGATCAGGCGCAGCAGGCGCATCGCGGGGTAGCCGATGCCGTGCGACTTCAGATGGCAGGGAGCGTGATAAAGCACCCGCGTCGTGACGGGCTGAAAGTCCAGGTCGAGTTCGCCGGCCTCGTGCAGCATCCACAGGTACTCGCAGATGTCGTAGACCCGGACGCCCACCTGCTCGGCGCCGGGAATGTCGAGCAAGTGCGCGTAATCGTGCTTCAGCATCAAGCCACATGACGTAGAGCTGGCGATGATGTCCACATTGGCGGGCAGGCCGTTCAGCCGGCGGACATTCTCGCCGCCGTACTTGCGGGCCAGGTCCATGTTCGCGTTGACCACGGCCGGAATCCCGCAGCACTGCTGCTTGGGCACGATCACCTCGATGCCGTTGCGTTCGAGGATGGCGACCACATGCTCTCCCAGCCGCCGCTCGTTGTAATTGACCCAGCAGCCGTAGAAATACGCCACCGTGCGCCGCGCTTTCGCGGGGCGTGGACGGCGCTTGAACCAGCGCTCGAACGTTAGCCACTGATAACGCGGCAGGGGGCGCTTGTGGTGGATCCCCAGCACGCGCTCCATGGCCCAGCGGACTAACGCGTTTCGATTCCCGAGGTTGGCGAGCGGCGCCGTCATGCTTCCAAACCGGCTGAGCAGGCGGGTGTGTCCCAGTACCCAATCGCGCAGTGTCCGGCCCTTCTCTTCGGCGCCCTTGTTTTGCGCTCGCCGGATGTATTCCTGGATGGTGACCTGCGAAGGGCAGGTGACCTCGCAGAGCTTGCAACCGGAGCAGAGATCGAGCCCGGCCGTGACCGCGGCCTCCGGCTGTGAGCGGTAGCGTTCGGACTCGGGACCCAGGAACTTCGGGCCACGAAAGATCTCCGTCGAGCGCGCGACGGGGCACACCGTGTTGCAGGCGGTGCACTTGGTGCAGGCTTCGACCGGCGCTTCTTCTTCGACGGTGTCGGAAAACGTTCCGAGCTCTTCGGTGATCATGCCGCCATCGCCTCCTTCGCGGCTCGATATCCGGTCGCGATCGCCAGCCCGCCACGAGACTTGGTGCCGACCGGGTCGTACCCCGCGATCGCGCCGCCCGCCAAAAAGACATTGCGCGCCAGCGGATTACCGTCGCCGGCGGCGGGCTGCAGCCGATCGGTCACGCCGTACCCGATGGACGCGAATGGCTGTGGCTTGAACAGCGATTCGTCGGTGCGCTCGGTTGGCACCACGTGATGGGCGAGCGATTGGTGAAAGAAGGGGTCGACCACGGCATGGACACCCGCTCGCAGCGCGCCGTCGACCATGTCCTCGAGCGCCAGGACGTAGGCCCCAGCCTCGATGGGTTGTTCACGGCCGGCCGACTTCAGGTGGATTCGGCGGCACCGCCCATCGCTGAGCTCGGCGGCGTGGGCTTGAGCGGCCCAAATGATTTCCACGCCGGTTTCCTGGAGATGCTTGCGCAGCCGATCGAAGAGGCGAAGCCCGAGCACGGACGGCGGAAGCGTCGGAATCTCGAAGACGGGATGGCCCAGTTCACTCTGGAATCGCTGATAGACATCCGTGTCGTGGGTCAGGCCGAGAACCGCCGGCACGCCGACTCGGACGTGGTCACTGTGCGGGGCAGCCTTGTCCCGAATCTGCTCGACCACCTCGCCGCGGAACGCTTCATTTTCGAGGCTCCGGGCAAGGTCGATGGAGGTGAACATCTTCCCTGGTTCAAATCCTGGTAGCGAGACGCGGATTGCCCGGACCGATTGGTCTCCGCGGCCCCAGGACCGCGAAAGATTCGAAGCGGCGAGCTCGGGCACGAAGTCCTCGTAGCCCTCGACCCCGCACAGGACGATCGGCTCGTCGCGGCCGAGATCCCCGGCAGCCATCGACTGCGGATAAAGACAGCTGGGTTTCGGCGTCCCAATGGCGGTGGGGAGGAGCAGATTGTGATCGAGGCTTCCCTGCCACCTGAATCCGGCCTCCTCGAGCCATTCCATGAGAAGGGCGACGCCGTCGCGCAACGCGTCGAGGCCGGCGCGCGCATAGGGATGATCCGGATGATCGGCGATCAAGGCCGCGACGGCCGTCCCCGGGCGCTCGACCGGTTGGTGCGAGGTGGCGTCGCTGTATCCGAGGACGTCGACGGTCGCATAGACGAAGTACAACGATGACAATCCGGGCCAGATCAGCAGCGGCTTGCGCCCGGCCTTCTGCAGGCTGCGCGTGGCGATCAGCGCCGCGAGCCCGGAACCGACGACCGCGACGTCGGCCTTCATCGCTTACTGGCGACCTGAGGCGCATGCGCTTCCTCGCCCCCTCCCCGACCCTCCCCCGGGAGCGGGGGAGGGAGGAGTGCGTCCGAAGGAGCTTGTGATTGAAACATGAGCTGGCGGTCGAGGTTGAAGAGCTCGAGGTGCAGGCCCGCCGTGACCTGGGCCTGCCGCAGCTGGCTGCCCCAGAAGACGTGCCGGACGCCGCGCCATCGAGTCTCGAGAAAGTCCGCCATCGCCCGCGTGGCGGTGGCCCCGTCGAGTCCGCGCTCGGTGACCAAACGACCGGCGAGTCGGTAGGAGCAGATCGCCGACTGGCAGGGCCCCATTCCGGATCGGGTGCGCCGGCGGATGTCCTCCAGCGTGCGCACCGCCGGGTCCTTGAACCAGGGAGCGACGTCCTGCGGGCGGACCAGTTCGCATTCGCAGATCAGGGGCTGCAGGCCGAGCTCATCGCCATGTGGTTTGGGGACGCCGAGCTGCGCGGGGCGGTGGCGCAATTGATCCATCTCTTCCTCGTGGTCGTTGAGCGGCACGTCTGCGGTGGTGGAGGGCGTTCGAACTCCGAGCCGCTGGGCGACCAGGTCGGTGACACGCTCGGCCATCAGCCGGTAGGTCGTCACCTTTCCGCCCACGATGCTGGCGAATCCGGCGATGCCGTCGCGCTCTTCATGATCGATCACCGCGAAGTTTCGGCTCATCTCGCGTCCTTCGGCCTCGGCACCCAGGTCGTACAGGGGCCGCACGCCGGCATACGCTCGCATCGCCCGGGCGGTGCTCACGCCATCCGCCATGAGGGCCCCTTCCTCGATCATTTGCCGCACCTCGTCCCATTCGATGGGCAACACTTCGGGATGAGGGACCCTGGCCGAGGTCGTCCCCAGGATGGCCACACTCAATGCGGGGACGATGATGTCGCCGTCTCCCGGCTTGTGGCAACGATTGATGGTCGCATGAGCGACTCGGTGCGAGAGGACGACCATCACCCCTTTGACCGGGACGACCTTGACCTCGACGTCGAGGAGGCGGGCGACGAATCCCGCCCAGGCACCGGTCGCGTTGATCACCGCCTGGCACCCGATGCTCGTCTCCTCGCCGGTGATGGCGTCGCGGGTGAGCACCCCGGTGACGCGATTGTCGGTCTTGAGAAAGCCGGTGACCTCGGTGTAGGTCCGGACCTGCGCGCCGCGGCGCCGCGCCGACTCGACGTTGCCCATCACCAGGTAGAAGGGATCCAGATGGCCGTCCTCGGGAATCCAGAAGACGGTGCGGACATGCTGAGAGAGGGCAGGCTCGCGCCGGCGGGCCTCCTCGACCGAGATCCGCTCGCAGGTGATGCCCGCTTTGGCGCAGCCCTCGACGAATCGAGGCTCCCAGGCCAAGTCTTCCTCGGAGACCGAAACGAAGTATCCACCGGTGTCCTCGATGGTGGTCTTCGCGATGCGCCGGAGGATGCGGCCCTCCTCGACGCACTCGATCGCGGCGGCCGGGTCGTTGACGCAGTAGCGTCCGCCGGAGTGAAGCAAGCCGTGGGAACGTCCGGTCGTGCCCGAGGCCAGGTCCCCCTTTTCGAGCAGCACCGCATCGATGCCGCGCAGCGACAGGTCGCGGAGCGCCCCTGCGCCCGTTGACCCGCCGCCGATGACGACAACCCCGGTCGTGGTATCAGGCATTCAACAGAAAGGGGAAAGGACCGCGGCGGCCCTTTCCCCTCATCCTACTGGGCTGTTTAGGCCTTCGTGCCCGCTCCGACCGGTTCCTTGGCCGGCTCCTTCTCGACCCAATGCAGCGTCCGTTGTACCGCCTTCTTCCAACCCGCCAGTCCTTCCGCGCGTTGCTGCTCTGTGGACTTGGGCTTGAAGACTTTGTCGACCTGCCAGTTCTTCCGCAGCTCGTCCAGGGTGCTCCAGAACCCGGTCGCCAGCCCGGCGCCGTAGGCGGCGCCCAGCGAGGTCGTCTCCTGCACGGTGGGCCGGATGACGTCGACGCCGAGAATGTCGGCCTGCAGCTGCATCAGGAAGTCGTTCTTCACCGCCCCGCCGTCGACCTTGACGGTGGTGGGCTTGACGCCGGAGTCGGCCTCCATGGCGTCCGCGACTTCTTTCGTCTGATAGCAGATCGACTCCAGGGTGGCGCGCACGAGGTGGGCGCGGTTGACATAACGGGTCAGTCCGACGATCGCTCCGCGGGCGTACATATCCCAATGCGGGGCGAACAACCCGGAGAACGCCGGGACGAAGTAGATGCCGCCCGAGTCCTCGACGGACTTGGCGATTTCCTCGGTCTCGGCCGCGTCCTTGATCAGCCCCAGGTTGTCGCGCAGCCACTGGATGGCCGCGCCGGTGATGGCGATCGAGCCCTCCAGGGCATACACGCACTTACCCTGCTCCAAACCGTAGGCCGCCGTCGTCAACAGGCCGCTCTTCGAGGGGACCGGCGAGGTCCCGGTGTTGAGCAGCATGAAGTTGCCGGTGCCATAGGTATTCTTCGCCTCGCCGACCGAATAGCACGTCTGCCCGAACAGCGCCGCCTGCTGGTCGCCGAGGTCGGCGCAGACCGGGACGACCCCGCCTACCGGGCCGTTCGCCTTGGTCTGGCCGTAGAACTTCTTGTCGCTCGACGGCCGGATCTGCGGCAGCATGGCCCGCGGGACCTTGATCTTGCTCAGCAGCTCCTGGTCCCAGTCCAGCGTCTTGAGATCCATCAACATGGTCCGCGACGCATTGCTGTAGTCGGTGACGTGCGCCCCACCCTCGGGCCCACCCGTGAGCCACCAGGTGACCCAGGTATCGATGTTGCCAAACAGCAGATCGCCACGCTCCGCCGAGGCCCGCGCTCCAGACACGTTGTCCAGAATCCACTGGATCTTCGGCCCAGAGAAGTAGGTGGCGACCACCAGCCCGGTCTTGCTCTTGACGGTCGGCTCGACGCCGTCGTCGATCAAGCGCTGACAGATATCCCGGGTCCGGGTGTCCTGCCAAACGATCGCGTTATAGACCGGTTTGCCAGTCTTCTTCTCCCAAACCACGGCGGTCTCGCGCTGGTTGGTGACCCCGATGCCCGAAATCTCGTCGGCCTTGATCCCCTTCTTTTCCATCGAGCCTTTGATCACTCGCTGGGTCTTCTCCCAGATCTCCATCGGATTGTGTTCCACCCATCCGGGCTTGGGATAGATCTGCTCGTGCTCGAGGTAATCGGACGATACGACCCTGCCGTCGTGGCTGAACACCATGAAGCGCGTCCCCGTGGTGCCCTGATCGACGGCTGCCGCGTACTTCTTCTCCGCCATCCCAGTCCTCCTTACGTGGTTGTCGTGGTTGCCCGCTGGGGGAGCGCCGCCAGGCTATCGCTCAGGGCCCGCAGCATCAGGTAGGACGACGTCGCGCCCGGGTCCTGATGGCCGATGCTGCGATCACCGAGGTAGCTGGCCCGTCCCTTCAACGCTTTCAGCGGAATGGTCGCTTTCATCCCTTCCTCAGCCGCATCTGCCGCCGCGGCCAGGACTTCTTCCAGCGGCGCTCCTTCGCCGAGGTATTGGCGGGCTCGTTCGAGGGCCGGCGCCAACGCGTCCACCATCGTCTTGTCGTTCCGGTTCGCCTTGCCGCGCTCCTGCACGCCCTTGAGTCCGGCCTCGAGGGCCTCGACAAACTCCGCGTCGGAGACCTCGGCCTTCGCATCGAGCGCCGCGCCGGCGCGCAGGAAGAACGTGCCGTAGAGTGGTCCGCCGGCGCCGCCGACCGAGCCGACCAGCGCCATCCCGGTCGTCTTGAGCAGCGTGCCGGCGTCCTTGTCGCGGACCGGGGCCAGCTTCACCAGTACGGTCTGAAAGCCCCGGTCCATGTTGATTCCGTGATCGCCATCGCCAATGGCCGCGTCCAGGCCGGTTAGATATTGCTTTTGCTCGGCGACGATGCCGGCATAGCGTTCGAGCCAGGTGTAGATCTGGACGCTGCTCACTGCCATGTCAGACCGTCAGACGCCCCATCGAAGTGCCGGGGTGTGAACGGGCGCGTCCCAGAATTTGGTCGTCTCCGCGTCGAGCTTCAACAGCGTCACCGAGCAGCCCGCCATCTCGAGCGACGTGATGTACGAGCCGACCAGCCAGCGGGCGGGTTTGATCCCTTCCTTCTGCAGGTAGCGGTTGACGGCGTTGGCGACAACGTAGAGCTCGATCAGCGGGGTGCCGCCCATGCCGTTGACGAAGGCCAGCACCTCATCGCCCCGCTTGTAGGGCAGATCCTTGACCACGGTGCTGGTCAGGATTTCGGCGATTTCATCGGCGGACTTCAGCTTGGTCCGCTCGCGGCCCGGTTCACCGTGGATGCCGATGCCCAACTCCATCTCGTCATCGGCGATCTCGAACGTCACCTTGCCTGCGGCCGGCACGATGCACGAGGTGAGCGCCATCCCCATGCTGCGACCGTTCGCATTGACTTTCTTCGCCAGCGTGGTCACCGTCTCCAGGTCGGCGCCGGCCTCCGCGCAGCCGCCGACGATCTTCTCCAGCAGGACCGTTACACCGACGCCGCGGCGCCCGGCGGTGTAGAGACTGTCCTGGACCGCCACGTCGTCGTTGGTGATGACGGCATTGACCTTGGCACCCTCGCCGCGAGCCAGCTCCGCCGCCATCTCGAAGTTCATGATGTCGCCGGTGTAGTTCTTGACCACGTGGAGCACGCCGGCTCCGCCATCAACGGCCGCCGTCGCGCGCGCCATCTGGTCGGGCGTCGGCGACGTGAACACCGCACCGGGACAGGCTGCGTCGAGCATTCCCAGCCCGACATATCCGCCGTGCATCGGCTCGTGGCCGCTGCCGCCCCCGGACACCAACCCAACCTTGCCCTTGCGCGGCGCATCCTTGCGGATGATCACGTTGGGGTCGTACTCAACCCGGATCAGGTCGCCGTGGGCCGCCACCATCCCGGCGAGCGCGTCCTTGACCTCGGTTTCGGGGGTGTTGATCAGCTTCTTGAGTCGTGTCGTTACTGCCGCTTCTGCCATCGCTGCCTCCTCTACTTACTTCCGATCGGATATACACGCCGGAAGAAGAACATCCCGATGCCCTTCCCCATCAGGAGCCCGATGGCGATGGCCGCCAGGTTGATCGCCAGCGCGCCCGCATCGAAACGGGGCGCCAGCACCGCAAGCAGCACAGCGCCAATCGCCAGCCCGCCACCGCCGATCAGCAAGATGCGGTTCAGCCGCTGCTCTCGTGAGCGAGGGCGCGCCCGACGGACGGGCGAAGGCTTTGCGCCTCGCCCGCCCTGGGCCCTGCCAATCTGTCGCTTCAGCTGGCGGGACACGTTTCCCGCTACGTGGTGCGTGCCCGAGCCCGCTCCGGCGCGGGTTCCGGCACGTCCGGCCCGACCGGAACCGGCAGGTGCTGGTGCACGATCATGTCGTAGATATACGCCCCGAGCGGTCCGCCGACCAGTGGCATCAGCGTCGTAACCCAGATGTTGAAGTTGGGACCTGGAATCGCGTTCGAGCCATACCCGATGACCAGCATCCAGAGCCGTGGCCCGAAGTCACGGGCCGGGTTCAAGGACGCCATCTCGATCGGCGCGAACAGTCCGACCAGCGCCGCCACGACGATGCCGATCGCCAGTGGGGCGACGTTCGCGGCAGACGGAATCCGGTCTTCGATGATCCCGAGGACCGTGATCACCAGGATCGCCGTGATGATGATCTCGGTGCCGGCGCCGACCCACCACGGATCCTGCTGCAGCGCGGCGGCATTATGGCCGATCAACAGCGGATGCGGCCAGTTGGCCGAAAAGATGAGCCCGCTCTCGATCCCATTCGCGCCGCCTCGATCGATCACCGGCTTCGCCGTGTGCTCGTAGTTGTAGATGAGCCCGTTCCAGACAAAAGAGACGCCGGCCGCTGCCAGGAATGCCCCGACGACCTGGGCGCCGATGTAACCGGGAACCTTTGACCATGGAAAGCCGCGCCGGAGCGCGAGTGCCAGGGTCACGGCCGGGTTGAGGTGAGCGCCGGAGACCGCTCCGCACGCATAGATCGCAAGGGTGACCGCGAATCCCCAGAAGAATCCCGCCGCCAGCAGCCCGGCCAGGAAGCCGTTCTTGCCGCCGGAGACCGCATAGGCGACGAAACTGTCGCCCAGGAACACAAGGACGAAGACGCCAAGCACTTCGCCCAGATACTTTTTCGTCCAGCTCTCTTCGGCTACCGCCATGTTTTCCTCCTCCCTGAAAATGTCGCGCGCCGACGTTTGAAGCTGCGTATCCCCTGTCCCACCTCCTTTTGGCCGAACGCGCACTAAAAAAGTCCTCACCTGCACGCTCCATTCGGAGCGCATAGGTCAGGACTTTTCCTTTCAGTGTCCCGCCAATCGCCGCCCGCCTGTCATAGCACAGGCGCGCGGACCTGTCAACCGCGAAGTGGAATACGGATGAAGTCGAGCCAGACCTCGGAATGCGAACTCGAAACGACGTCGGCACCAGCGGACAGAACCTCGTTCGCCTGGTCGGCCGAGGTGACGAAGCCCGTCCCCCAGACCGGAGCCATGGTGGTTCCGCGAATCGTCGCGATGACCTGGGGGACCGCGACTGCAGGTGCGATCGCGATCGCGTAGGGTGCCGGCGAAACGATGCTGTTGAGCCCCGTCTCGAGTCCGGTCGAATCGAGGGCGTGGATTCTCTGTACGGTCCGCAGCCGGAACCGGCTGGCATCTCGCAGTAAGTGCGGCTTCACCGAGAGTACTCCCGAAAATCCGAGGTCGGTGGCGAGAAAGGCCAATGCCGCGCTGTCGCCGGCCAGCCCGTCCACGCCATCGAGGTTGACGAAGATCGCGATCCCCTGGCGGGCCGCGGCCACCAACGGGCCCAGCATCGCCAACAAGCTGCCCCGTTCGACGAGCACCTGCCGGTACCCCAGATCGAGCGCCCGGTTCAGAGAGGAGCCGTCACGGATGGCGGGCAACATCGCGCCCGAGAGACCTGGCGTCCTTACGGCCACAGGCTCGTCGTCCCCGTGCTGATGGCGAGCGCTCCCCGCTCCAGCACCGCATTGCGCTGCTCTGGCTCCGTCACGAAGCCGCCGACGATGATCGGGAGCGGGACCCGCGCCCGGATCCGATCCACGACCAACGGAAAGATCACGCCGGGAAGCACTTCCACGATGTCGGGCCGGGCGTGGTCCAGCGCCGCCAGCGCCGACGGCAGTGCCAGGTCATCGTAGAGGAGGAGGCGCTGGATGGCGATCACTCGTTCGGCCTTGGCAGCCGCCACCAGAGCGCTGTGCGAGGTGATGATGCCGTTGACGCCGATCTCCCGCGCGAGGAAGGCGATCCCGGCGCGGTCTTTCCCGAGCCCCGCGATCAAGTCGATGTGGACGAACGCCATCTTGCCTCGAGCCTGGACCGCCCAGACGAGCGGGCCGAGGTGGAAGGCCGGTGGGCGGAGGAAGAACACGGCCGGGACCTGCGAAGCCAGCGCGCGAGGCAGCTCCTCGGCACGGCTGATGACGGCGGCGATCGGGACGCGCGCAAAGGCGTCCAGGAGTCGGGTCACCGATCCGTCGACGGCGCTTACCCGGGCCTGCGGCACGACTATCCGAGTGGCCATCGCCACCTCCTCCTCGTCGCTGGGTTGAATTCTACGGCGGCATGATCAGTCCCAGCGAGCTTGACCAGATGGCCGAACGGTTGCAGACTACGGCCCAGAGGAGGGGAGGAGGCCATTACAGAACTGCCGCTGACCATCACGAACAAGGTCGGCCTGCATGCTCGGCCCGCGGCGCTCTTCGTACAGACCGCTGCCCGATTCAAAGACACCCGGGTCGAAGTGATCAAGGATGGCATGGTGCGGGACGCCAAGAGCATCCTCAGCGTGCTGACGCTGGGCGTCAGCCAGGGTATGACGATCACGGTTCGAGCGGACGGTCCACAGGCTGATGCCGCGGTTGCGGCCTTGAGCGATCTGGTACGCCGTGACTTCGACGAGTAGCCCGTCGCAGACCCAGCTCCGTGGGATCGCGGCGGCGCCCGGGCAGGTGGCTGCCCCCGCGTGGCGGTGGGACGAGCCCCGGGTCCTCGAGTCAGCAGCCGACCTCACGGGTGAGACGGGGATAAACCGGCTGCACATTGCGATCAGGGAGGTCAAGGGAGCGCTGGCCACAAAAGCCAGTGGGCTCGAGTCGAGCGGGGCTGTGGCCGAGGCCGGGATTCTGCAGGCCCAAGCGCTGATGCTCGATGATCCGGCTCTGCTCGACGGCGCATCGAGCCTGATTCGAAAGGGCCGGCCGGCCGATGCCGCCGTCGGGGAAACGATGGCGCCGTTTGCCGAGATGCTGCGCGCCTCGGACGATGAAGTATTCAGGGCGCGAGCGGCGGACGTCGAGGATGTGGTCGAGCAGGTCCGGCGCGCCCTGCACGGGGTGAGTGATATGCCGCCCCCGCCGGCGAAGCCGTCGATTGTGGTCGCTCGCGACCTGGCCCCGTCGCAGACTGCCGGGCTCGACCGCACGCTGGTCGTGGGCTTCGCAACAGAACAGGGAACGGCGACGGCGCACACGGCCATCCTGGCCCGGGCGCTCGGATTGCCCGCGGTCGTCGGCATCGCCGGGCTGGTGGATGCGGTCGCTGATGGTCAGGTCATCCTGCTCGACGGAGACCGAGGCACGCTGGTCATCGACCCGCCCGCGGAGGCGCTGGCGCACGTTGCCGGACCGATGCGGTTGGTTGCCGATGCGGCACCCGCCGTCACGACGGACGGCCGTCGCATCGAGGTCGGGTGCAATGCGGCCAACCTGGAAGACGCGCACCGGGGCGCGGCTGCCGGCGCCGACGGCATCGGGCTCTTACGCAGTGAGTTTCTGTTTCTCGGCTCCGACCGTCTCCCCACGGAGGCGCAACAGGTTGCGATGCTCGAGCAGGTGATGGCGGCGATGGCCCCGCGACCGGTGATCCTGCGCACCCTCGACGTCGGCGCCGACAAGCCGCTGCCCGCGCTCCCTCAGCCGGTGGAGGCGAATCCGGCGCTTGGCGTCCGGGGGCTACGGTTGCAACTGCTTCGGCGGCCGGAGTTGCTGATGGACCAGTTGCGGGCCGCGCTTCGAATCGCCACTCGGCACCCACTTCGTCTGATGTTCCCGATGGTATCCACGATCGATGAAGTCCATCAGGTAAAACGGCTGCTCGAAAAGGCGAGACTCGAGCTGAACGCGTCGCCGCGAATGGAAGTCGGCATCATGGTGGAGGTCCCATCCGCCGCCGTGACCGCGGATGCGCTGGCCAAGGAAGTCGACTTCTTCAGTCTCGGCACGAATGATCTAACCCAATATCTCTTTGCCGCCGACCGAACGAACCCGGATCTTGCTGCGCTCGCGGACAGTCTTCATCCTGCCCTGCTCCGGCTCATCGATCACGTTGTCAGGTCAGCGCATCGGAAGCATCGCTGGGTCGGCGTTTGTGGCGAGATGGCCAGCGACCTTCGGGCGGTGCCACTGCTCATCGGCCTCGGCGTTGATGAGCTGAGCGTTCATCCGCCGATGGTGGCTCGAATCAAAGCGACAGTTCGCGGGCTCGACGTGGGGGAGTGCGCTCGGGTGGCGACGGCGGCGCTCCGGCTCGACAGCGGGGCGGCCGTGCGGCGCCTCGTTGAGCACTCGGTGTCCAAAACGTAGGGACCGGCCGCACGGATTCGCGCCATAATGCGGTTCGTTGCGTCCTGCCCGCCACTGCTCCGGTCTGGTCCTGGCTTCGCTGCTCCTCGGGCTTCTGCTCCCAGCCTGTGCCAGCCCTGCCGCCGCCGCCGAATTGGCGCCGACGCTCAGCGTTCAAACCATCCGCGGTAGCCGCATCGCCTTTCAGAATGGTCTTCCGGTCCCCACCTTCTCCTACCAGCCGCGACGGCGCCTCGACCTCAGCGGCCGCTGGCGCGTCCAGTCGATGCCGATGGACAACGATCTCTCGCTCGCCTCTCGCTCAAACGCGCTCAAGCGGATCGTGGCGGGCGCCGCCGGCCGGGAGCAGCCAACCTATGACGACACGGGTTGGTCAACGATCGACGTACCGGGTTCTTACAACCCGCCGCCCGCCGCTCCCGGCAACGGCGCCTGGTATCGCAAGGATTTCGATGTCCCGCCGGACTGGCAGAACCAGACCATCACGCTGAAGTTCGGGGCGGTCAACTACATCGCGGACGTCTGGCTGAACGGGCACTACCTCGGTTACCACGAGGGCGGCTCAACCCCATTTGCCTTTGACGTGACTGACGCCGTTGTTCCGGATGAGGTCAACAGCATTGCCGTCCGAGTCGACAATCCACCATGGGGGACGCGCCAGGACATCGTGCCGTGGGGCCTGACGGACTGGTGGAATTATGGCGGACTGACGCAGCCGGTCTGGATGGAGGCGACGCCCTCCGTCTACGCCGTCCGCGCCGACGTCGTGCCGCACCTGGATGGGGCCGATATCGCGATCACGCTTCATCAGCGTGGTGGCGACCCGACACCCGTGCAGGTTGGTCTCGACATTCTGCCCGCCACGGTCGATCCAACCAACCTGACCAATCCCGATCCGGCCAGCCTGATCCCGGCGGGTGCGCTGCCGCTCGCGTCGCAGCGCGTCGACGGTGGCCAGCTTGGCCACGACGCGACGATTGCGGTGCACGCCGCGTTCTCCCTGACGAACGCCGATCTCTGGACGCCGCAGTCGCCCGCGCTCTACGTCCTCCAGGTACAGGTGTTCTGGCAGGAACGCCGTGTCGACCAGATTTTCGAGACCTTCGGCCTCCGGCGCATCGCCGTGGCCGCGACGTCGCCCCGCTTGCTGCTGAACGGCGATCCGGTGGCCTATGCGGGCGTCGCCCTGCACGATGAGCGGGTCTATCCAGCGGTCAAGGGCCAGCCCCGGGGCGGGCCGGTCGTCACACCTGATGACATCCTCATCCTGCTGGATAAGGCCAGGGCCACCAACATCCAGCTGATCCGCGCCGATCATCACCCGGCCAATCCCCTGCTCCTGATGCTGGCCGACCGACTCGGCTACGCGATCTGGGAAGAGATCCCGCTGTATCACTACACGCCGGCCACCTTCGCCATTGCCATGGACCGCGGCATCCCGCAGCAAATGCTGAGCGAGATGGACCTGCGCGACATGAACCACCCCGCAGTCCTCTTTCACGGCCTGGCGAACGAGTCCACCGGCGGCATCGAACGCGAGCGGGCGCTCGCCGCCCTGCACAACCTCGACCGCTCGATCGACGGCACCCGCCTGACCGGGCAGGCGGCCTACGGCAGCCAGCCAGACGACACCAGCTCGCGGCCACTCGACGTCGCCGGCTATACCACCTACTACGGCGTCTTTTACGGGCCGGACGCCGCCCCGGGAACGGTCCACGCCATCCAGGTTGCCCATGCCACCTTTCCCAAGAAGCCGATCCTCATCGTGGAGTACGGCCGATGGTCGGATAGCGTGGTGGACGAGGAGGAGCAGCGCCGCATCCTCGCGGACACCTACAAGGCAGCGGCCCCCTACCTGGACACGGACGACGGCGGCTTCCTGGGAGCCACCATCTGGTGGACCCTCGATGACTACTGGACCCAGCGGCCGGGCGTCAAGATCGAGCACTTTGGCCTCTACAAACCGAATGGCGATGCGCGCCCCGCCGGGCTGCAGGCCGCCGCCCTCTTCAGCGGCGGCGCCGGCCAGGGCGCTCAGCAGCGGATCCAATCGAAAGGCACCGGTCAACCCCGGCAACCCGCCGAGCAGGGCCTGCGCTTCCTCGGGTATCTCGCCTATGCCCTGAGCGTGGCGCTCGCCATCCCGGCCATCATCCTGCTGGGGCTGCTGTTGGTACGGCGTCCCCGGCGCCGGG
Organism: Chloroflexota bacterium; assembly: GCA_005881175.1. Classification (GTDB taxonomy): domain Bacteria; phylum Chloroflexota; class Dormibacteria; order CF-121; family CF-121; genus CF-13. The sequence goes on along the minus strand of VBEN01000016.1, from coordinate 11,418 downwards.
CCGCGGTGTCGTGATGCATCCGGTCAGTGGTCGGGTGGTGGCGGTCTCGGTGCGCGCGGCCCTCATCGCGGGCGCCTGGATTGGCTTCGCGCTCGGGTTGGTGGCCGGCTCCGTCCTGGGGGCGACCCTGGCCTGGTTTGCCGGCGCCATCCTGAGCTGGCAGCGGGACCTGAGCCTGACGCTGGGAGTGACGGAACAGCTCCTCCCCTTCGGCAGCCAGGTCCCGGTGCTGGAGCGGGTGCAGGCCGACTGGTTTATCGTCGTCCCATTTGCCGGGCTGCTGGTCGGACTCTTCGCCGCGCTAGTCGGCGGCCTGATCGGCGGGCTGGTGGCCGCCTCCTACAATCGCTCGCCCTTCGGGGTGCAGGTGGTGGTCGAGGTGCCGGACCAAAACACCTGACCGGGCGATGCGCAGGCCTGCCCCTTTACCGGCTCGTGGGTGATCCGCCACCGCCCCATGGGCGAACCGGAACGGGTTCTCATCACCTGCACATGAGATCGCAAGGTACCGTCGCTAGCCTCAAGCTCAACCATGAGGGGTGGGCACGGCCGCGCGCTGCGGCGACTCGGGATCTATCCGCTTGCTGTGCTCCTCCTGGTCCTGGTCGGCAACGCTGCCTACGCCAGCTCGAGTGTGAGCGTGGCTCCGACCCCCGCCCTTGGCAGGGATCTGGGGCGCTTCGCGCGCCCGGTGGTCTTGGCGCAGCCGGCGAAACCAGCCCCGCCGGTGACGACGGTCCTCGCTCCTTCGGCCTTCGACCAGCTCAGCGCCGACCTCCAGGCGATCGCGAGGACGAGCGGCGGCCGGGTCGGGATCAGTCTCCAGGAACTGAGCGGACCGCGCCGCACCAACCTGTCCGTGAACGGCGGACTGAACTTTGTCGCGGCGAGCACCTACAAGCTGCCCTTGCTGATGGCGGAGGCGCAGCAAATCGCCTCCGGGCAGGTGCACCGCTCCGACATCCTGTGCTACGCGCCCAGCGATGCCGAAGACGGTTGGTTCATGGATTACCAGGCCGGATCCTGTTTCACCCGTGACGAGCTCGCGCTTCGCACCGGCCGCTACTCCGACAACACGGCGGCCCACATCCTGGTGCGCTACCTGGGAGGTCCGGACGCGCTCAATCGCTATGCGAAGACGATCGGCATGAATAACTCGGCGCTCTGGGTCCCGAATACGACGACACCGGATGATCTGTCGCAGGCCATGGTGAGCGAGGCGCTCGGCCGGCTGGGGGGCGCCGCCGCGCAGGCATGGCTCTATCCGATCTTGACCCGCACCACCACCGAGCAGGGGATCCCGGCCGGACTACCTGGCGGCACGACGGTGGTCCACAAGACCGGCACCCTTGACGCGACGGAAAACGATGCCGCCTACGTCAGGAATGGACGGATTGCCTACGTTCTGTCCGTCACCGTCGATGGCCTTGACGTAGGCGCGGCTCGGTCCGTGATCGCGCGGATCTCGGCGCGGATCTGGCAGTACGAATCCAACCGGCCCGACTATGCTGCCCCTGTCATCCTGCGTCCCGCGTCGATCCCGCCGCAGAACCGGCATTAGCGCTCGCCCGTAGCTCGAAGACGGGGTGTTTGGCGGCGGCGGCATCGGGATCGGAGAGGATCTCGCCGAGCCCCAGCAGCGACACCAGCCAACGACCCAGCGGGATGCGGCCGACGTACGGGCCCAGCACGTCTTTGAAAAAGCGCGCGGTCTCGGCGGTCGACAGTTCGATGGCCTCGACCGACTCCGGTCGGCGATTCACGGTGATCGTGGCTTCACCGGCGGCGCGCAGGTTGCGGACCCAGTTGACATCGCCAAACGGACTCTGCACCCAGCGCCGGCCGTGCACTTCGACCAGTGCCACCGGCGTTGTGCGGAGCTGACCGCTCTTGCGGCCGCGGACGGTCAGCAAGGCGTTGGGACCGAGCGGCGTTCCGATCCGCAGCAGGCGGCTGGCGATCGGGTTGAAGACCGATACGAAGGCGGGAACGTGTGCGGGGCGGCCGCTATTGGCCGGCTCGCGAAGGGAATCTGGTGACATCATGGAAGACCTCCAAAAGACTTCAATCAAATGATTGACTTCAGGATACCAAATGCATCAATCAGTTGCTTGACTGAATTCAAGCTGGGTCAGGAACGGGCATGCGCAGCACGCGCTCCAGCTGTCGGAACGCCTGGTCGATGCGCTGGGCGGAGCCAACCGTCGGCAGCGTCATGCTGGTGAGGGTGGCCATGATAAGCGCCGCCACGTCGTCGCTGTCCAGCTCAGGTGCCAACTGTTCGTCGCGGGCGGCCCGCTTCAGCAGACCCCGCAAGGTGCGATGCCAGGCGTCGTAGGTCTCGCGCATGATCTGGGCCAGCGACGGATCACGGGCTGACCGGAGGGCCAGCTCGCCCATGACGGCGCTGACCTGCGGTTCCTCTCGCAACAATTTGCGCACCGCTCGAAGATGGTTGCGAAGCTGATCGGCCGGCGAGCCGTGAGGGGCCAGCGTGGATCGAAATCGCTGCATGGCGTGCGCCACGACGCCCCGGATCAGCGCCTCCTTGGTGGGGAAATAGTAGTGCAGCGTCGCGATGTTCATTCCTACCTCTGCCGCGACCTCACGGGTTCGCAGGCCCTCGAAGCCATGCTCCGCGATCTGGTTGAACGCGGCACGGACGAGCGCCTCGCGGCGGTCCTCTCTGGTTCCTCTGGCGGGTCGTGGCGGGGCCGGGGTCACGCTGTCAATTAAACACTTGATTGAACGCTAACGGCGCTCGATCCGGCGACGGCCCTCCCCCGGTTGCCAGGAATCGACAACGAGACGGTCCCCCGCATCATTCAGATGGGTCAGCACCACGTCACTGATCTCGACCCGAAAACGGGCTCCCTGAGCCGGTGGGTCAGGAGTGTCGACGGGCACGGCTCGTCCGCTGATCTTGGCCTCGCCCGGCCAGCCGCCAGGGTGCCCTTCGGGCGGGTCCTCGGTGGGGCTATGCAGCGCGAGCCGCGGGTCGCGCCGAAGGTCCTCCAGCTTGCGCGAAGCCGGCATCATGCCGAGGTAGACCTCGCCATCCGCGAATTCGACCTCGATGCCGCTGATCCGCGGCGAGCCATCCTTGCGGAGGGTAGCCAGTGTCTTGTGTTTGCGGATGGCAAACCGCCGTGTCACCTCGCCGGCCAATGCCGGCTCGGCCGCCGCGAACTCGGCCCAGCTGGCCATCACCCGGTCCCAAACCAGCGCTGGCGCAAGGGGAAGAGGTAGCGGTCGGTCAGGAAGTTCAGCACCCGGCGGGCGGTAGCAAAGTTCTCGCTCACCTCAGCCAGTACGCCGGCCATCGCCGTCGACCGATCGGTCGCCTGCTGAGCCATCCGATAGGCACGCCGGCCGAGCCGCTCGAGCAGCCAGATCCCATCGCGCTGCTCGGCGCGCTGCCGGTCCACCGCGGCGAGCGCCCGCTCCAGACGGTGGCGCTGGCGCTCGGCGACCAGCTGCTCGGCGGCGTAATCCGGAAAGATCCCGCTCAAGAACAGGGAAAGATCACCCAGCCGCCGGTAGACGGACGGCCGCTCGATGTCAGAGACGACTTCCGCCAGTTCGACCAGGCGTAGTGGGTCGAGCTCGCTGAAACGCCGGCGGCGCCATCCGCGGCTGGTCTGGACCAGAACACTGCCACTGCTGACATTCGTGTACGACGCGAGCAGCTCGACCAGGAAGAAACGGCGGAAGGGGTCGGCGCCGAATTCTCGCAACCCGCCCACGTCGAAGACGGGCACCCGCTGGCGGGGTGAGACCCACTCCTCGACGAACGACGCCGCAGCCAGGTCGCGAGCTGCCCGGTGAATCAGCACGGCAAAGAGCAGGAACGGTGAGCCCCGAAGAAGCGGATCTCGGCCCGGCGTACCGAACAGCGTCCGAAACACCGCCGGGCTGTCGATCAGCGCCTCAATTCGCTCGGGATCGGGCCGCGCAGCGCGCCCCGGTTCGCCGGCGCGCGCCAGCAGGGCGAGGTCCGCATCCGAGAGGTGCTCGAGATAGAGCCGGCCAACCATCAGCTCATATCATGGACGGCGCCTAGACTTAGCGCTCATGCCTCGGCCCGATGACGAGTGCCCCTATCCGAAACCGTTCCCGGCTGAATTCAATGCCTGCCCGGCATACCAGGCGCGGCAGTTCATCCCGCTCGACACCATGTATCAACCGCTGGAGCCGGTCCTGACCTGCCGTCACCTCGTAACACGAGCGCTGCCGCAGCGACACCGTTGGTATGCGGCCTGCTCGCTCGGCGACGCGGAAGCGCGTGGCCGCTGGGCCAGCGAGGTTGGAGTCGATCGCCTCGAGCGGATTCGGGCGATTCAGCGCGAGCTCGGCAGCGCCATCGCGCCCTACAGCGGCCGGCTCTGGGAGTTGAAGGGTCAGCAGCTGCTGGCGTTTCGCGACGGTCGGGATGCCGGTCCGGCGACGGAAGCGCTTCGCCACCTGGCCGGCCAGATGTCCGCTCATCTCCAGAAGTTCCTGAACGAGCACAACACGGCGTTCACCGACATCGACATGCCGGTCGACGCCGCCCTCCGGTTGATCAGCGTCGCCGTCGAGCGGTTCATCGATACGAAGTTCGCCACCGAGGTCAGCTTCGAGGTGCCCGACGACGTCCTGCAGGGGTTTCCCGAGCCGGTCCGCACTTTCTTCCAGCCGGCCTCAGCGGAACGGCCCCGACCAAACCCCTGACGTCCGCAGGCGGCGGCCGGGCCCTAGCTGCGCCCTTCGCTCGCCTCGGCCTTCCGGGCGAGCCCCTGGAGCAATCCTGGAAACGTGTCGGCGATCCGCCGGCTCATCATTCCGCCAACCAGCCCGCCGAGCGGACCGCCCACTCGGATGCCCTGGCTGATGGTGGTCTTGCCGGCCGGGCCGGCGGCCACCTGGCATTCGAAGGCGAATCGGGTCAGCGGAATCACGGTGGTCTCGAGCCGGAACGAGCGCCCCGGCACGACATCGGTCAGCTGAACCTGGCGCGTGCCCTGCTTCGTTGTCATCGTCCCTGTGGTTCCCACGGCGAAGGGCCCCTTGAGCGTCATCGACTGAACGTCCGGATTCCATTCATGCCAGGTCGACGTGTCCGACCAGATTCTCCATACGGCTTCGGGACTTGCCTTGGTCTCCACCGAGCGTTCCTGTTCAGCCATCCCTATCCCTCCACGATTGTGTTGCTTGGCCGCGCCAGGCCACGATTGAGGACGATGTACACCACGCCCGCGACGAGGAAGCCGATGAAGTAGCCGAAATCGGCACCGCCGAACCAGGCGGCGAGCGGGCCGGTGAAGAATTTCTCGGACATGAACGGAATGGAGACGATCAGACCGATGGCGAAGGCGATCGGCCCATTACGGTTCCAGGCAGGCGCGCCGCTGAAGGCCATCGGCTCGCGATGCTTGAAGACGTAGTAGTCGAGCAGGACCACCGCCAGCCAGGGCATGATCCAGTAATCGAGCGCGACCAGGAAGTTGGCGTAGTTTTGCGTGAAATTCTGGTAGCCGACCAGCGCGACGACGAAACCGAGGGCCCCGCCGAGGATTGCCAGCTGCCAGCGAGGCAGTCGAACGTCGAGGACTTTCGCCGACATCGTGTTGGAGTAGAGGTTGAGCACGTTGGCGGTGGTCGCGCCCAGAATCACCGCCACCACCGCAAGGACTCCAAAGCCGCCCATCGCGATCTTCAGCGCGGCAATCGAGCTGGAAGCCCCGGGGGCGATGATGGCCACCAGCATGCCGACGACTTCCGTGAGGAAGGAGGCGACGGCGGCGCCGACAAACACGTAGATGGCGATGTAGGAACGAGAGGTGATTTCAGGAAGGTAGCGCGAGTAGTCGGAAGCGTAGGGCGACCAGCTCATGATGTAGGAGAACGAAGCGGCCAGCACGATGGCAAAGAGGGCCAGAGTGCTTCCCACCGGCTTGGGATGCCAGGCACTGATGGCGGAACCGTGCATCAGCGCAATCACCGCGCCGATCGCGAACAGAACCCCGAGGATCGCGGCCAGGTAGCGCTCGAACGCCTGGATCAGGTTGTGCCCGTAGATCACGAGCAGCGTCTGGATCACCACCAGGGCCACCGCCGCCACCGCAAACGGAACTCCGGGCAGCAGGAGCTGCACCGCGAAACTGCCGAGGATGGTGTTGACGGTGAACCAACCGGCGGTGCTCAGCCAGTTCAACGCCGCTGGGATGTAGCCACCGATCCGGCCGAAGGCGCGCCGGCCGATGAACATCTGCGGATAGCCGGCCGCCGGGCCCATGGCGGCCGACCAGGCTAGCACCAGGCCGCCGAGGACGTTGCCCAGCGCCAGGGCGAGCAGCGCTGGAACGATGGGAAGGCCCAGCGCCACCGGCAGAAAGCCCAGCGCGTAGTCCGCGATCGTGAGATTGGCCGCCAGCCAGAGCCAGAGCAACTGGCGGCTATGGCCGTGGCGCTCGGCGAACGGAATGTGCTCGATGGAATAGGGCTCCGGAGTCGCCACCCGGTCGCCGTATCGAGCGGACTCATCCACCGATTAACAGCCTAACAAGGAATTCACCGGCAGATCCGCCGATGCCTGTCGATTTGACGGCCTCCTCGTTCGTCGTACTGTACAAAGCGGCTATCGCCGCTGCTAACTTCAAGGAGGAGCTCGCAGATGAAGTACGTGCTGCTGTTCACCGATAGCAAGGACCGCGCCAGGCAGTGGGACGCTATGCCAGAGGCCCAGCGGCAGGCGGCCTACGGCGCGATCAACGAGTGGTTCGGCAAATACTCGACCAGGATCACCGGCGGGCACGAGCTGCAGCCGGAGCGTACCGCGACCACTGTCAGGTTCAACAACGGTAAACCGGTGGTCACCGACGGCCCGTTCATCGAGGGTAAGGAAACGATCGGTGGCTATGCCGAAGTCAATGTCTCCGACCTGGACGAGGCCATCGCGATGGCCAAGGAGTGGCCAACTGGCGGACCCGTCGAGGTGCGTCCGGTGATCGACCGCGGCGAGCCTCAGCGCTGATCGAGCCGCAGTCCGCGACCGACGCCGCCCTGACCGCCGTTTTCCGGGAGGAGGCAGGCCGGCTTACCGCGGCGTTGGTCCGGGCGCTGGGGGACTTCGACCTGGCGGAAGAGCTGGTACAGGAGGCGCTGCTGGAGGCGGTCGAGCACTGGCCGGCGGAAGGCATTCCACAGAAACCGGGTGCCTGGTTGTTGACCACCGCACGGCGCAAGGCGGCCGACCGATTCCGCCGCCAGGCCCGCTATCGCGAGAAGCTTGCTCAGCTCGAAGGAGAAGGCATGGGCGTCGATACCGCGGAAGGGGATGATCGGCTTCGGCTGATCTTTACCTGCTGCCATCCGGCCCTGTCACGCGAGGCCCAGGTCGCGTTGACCCTGCGGGCGGTGGCCGGACTCACGACGGCGGAAATCGCGCGCGCCTTCATCACGAGCGAAGCCACGATCGCGCAGCGCATCGTGCGGGCCAAGCGCAAGATCGTGGAGGCGAACATTCCCTACCGAGTGCCCGCTGCGCGGGAGATGGCCGAACGGCTTGCTGAGGTCCTGGCGGTGCTCTACCTGATGTTCAATGAGGGCTACCTGGCGACCGCGGGAACGCGGGCGTCGCGGCGAGATCTGGCCGAGGACGCGGCCTGGCTGGCCGGGTTGATGGTGCGGCTTATGCCGGAAGAGCCAGAAGCCCTCGGCCTGCTGGCGCTGATGCGTTTCCACCTCGCCCGCGTCGAGACGAGGTTTGATGAGTCCGGCGGCCTGACGCTACTGCAGGACCAGGATCGCAGTCGCTGGGACCGGGAGCGGATCGCCTCCGGGATATCCCTGCTGAAGCGAGCGGCCGTCTTGCGACGGCCAGGGCCCTACCAGCTGCAGGCCGCCATTGCCGCGTGTCACGCGGAGGCACCCAGCTGGCAGCATACCGACTGGCGGCAGATCATCGCGCTGTACGACTCGCTGCTGGCGCTCACGCCTTCGCCGGTCGTCCAGTTGAACCGCGCCATCGCGCGACGCTACCTCGATGGGGCGGAGTCCGCGCTGGACGAGGTCGCGGCATTGGCTGATCCCCTCGACAACTATTACCTGTTTCACGCGACCCGGGCGGAGCTTCTCCGCGACCTGGGTCGTGACGCCGAAGCCCGCCGTGCCTTGATTCGGGCATTGAGCCTGACCGAAAACCCAGCCGAGCGCGCCCTGCTGGAGCACCGGCTGGCCTGACGGCGTAGTTTCGCCGACGGAACCGAACCCAGCGGCGACGCGCCGCTTCTTCCGCCATGCGATGATGCCAGCGTTATGCGCTGGTTCGCCGCCGTTGCCGCCCTCATTGCCGCGGTGGTGGACGTCCTGTACTACGGCGTCGTGAGCCATCAGGGGCCGTTGGCATTTCGCGTCGCATTCGTGGCCACCTTCATTGCCCTGCTTGCAATAACCGCTGCCCTATCAACCCGAGCCTCAGCGACTACGTGGCGACCGGCGCTCCTGGCGTTGAGCGCCATCGGCCTGCTCGCCATGGGGTTCATCGCCATCTTCTCGATCGGGCTACCACTGCTTATCGCGGGAGCCCTGGCTTTCGTCGCGTTGATGTTTTCGCTGGCCGCATCCCGGCAGCCGGCAGGCATCGTCAAAGCGGGCGCTGGTGGGTTGCTGGCCCTGGCCATCTTCCTGGGAGGATTTGAGGCAACCGAGCACGCCATTGGATGTCCGGCCAAGGGCGTCGAGACGGGTAGCGGATCGGGCTTCCTGAGCGGCCCGTACCACTACACGTGCGTCAACGGGAAGCTGACCGTGTACCCAGGCGCCTGCAACTCCGGAGGCGCAACCGTGGACGCCAGCGGGAACGTCATCTCCGTATCGACCTGTTAGGAGCCTTCGGCCGGCGTCGGCCGATCGGTATGCGGCGTATCCGTCCTAGCATTGAGTGGGCAGGCCGATGGCCAAGAAGAACCCGGGTTACGCAATGAAGAGTCCCCGTGGGCGACCCCACGACCTGGTCGCGCGAACCTTCGATCACATCGAGGATTCGATCTACGTCCTGGTCGCCGCGCTGCTCGTGGTCGCCGGCGCGTTCGTGCTGTGGACCGCTATCACCGAACTGATTGACCAGGTCGGGAAGCCGATCGGTCCGATAAGGGTTGCGACGTCGGTCCTGGATAAGGGCCTGGTCCTTTTCATCATCGCCGAGTTGCTGCATACCGTCCGCGTCACCATCCAGGAGCGGACGCTGGTTGTGGAACCATTTCTCATCGTCGGCGTGATCGCCGGAATCCGCCGCCTGCTGCTCATCACGGCGCAGACGGCGGAAGACCCCAGGGGTTTCCAATGGAATCCGCAAGGCATCGAGATCACCGTGCTCCTGGCCCTTGTGCTCGGGATCACCGTCGCCCTGATCCTGTTGCGCCGCTTTTACGGGCGAACCCAAACGGCCACGGAGTAGTCGAGTGCGCACGCTGATGAACCTCGGACTTGGGTGCAGCGGTTGCGTGACCCTGATCGGAATCCTCTTGAGCGTGACGCTCGTCGCGATCCACGTCGGATTTCCGCTCGTGGTGGTCGGAGTGCTCGGTCTAATCGGCTTCGGCGTCGGCCGGGCGGTGTTTCGGGAACCCCCGGGTTATCCCTGAACCGGCGCACCGCCCTGAGCGATTACGGCCTTCGTTATCCGCCGATCGGGGATTATGGAATGATTGGCGACCTGCGCTCGGCTGCGCTGGTCAGCAAGCAGGGCTCGATCGACTGGATGTGCCTGCCGCGCTTTGACAGCCCGTGGCTGTTCGGCCGGCTGCTGGATTGGGACAAGGGCGGATTTCTGCAGCTCATCCCCGTGCACGCGGGCGCCAGCATCTTCCGGCAGTACCGGCGTGATTCCAACGTGCTTCAGACGATCTGGACGCTCGAGCATTCCCGCATGCGGGTCGTCGACTTCATGCCCGTCGCGTTGCGGGGTAAGAAGCTCAGGCCGCCGGAATCGCTCCGGCTCGTTCGGATGCTGCAGCCGCTGGCCGGCCGGACTGAATGGAAACTGACCTTCAAGCCCCGCTTCGATTACGGCCGGGCAGTGCCCAGCCTGCGCGAGCTGCGACCTGGAATGGTGGTCGCTGACGGCGAGGATGCCAGCATCTTCCTCCAATATCCGGTGGGGGCGACGCTCGAGCTGGTTGACGGTACTGCCGTGATGACCGGCTTCATCATGCCCGGTCATCGCGCCGCCGTTCTGCTGCACTATGCGAGTCCGCGGTCGGTCCCGGCCGCGATCAGCATCGACGATGCGCACGCGCTGCTGCACCAGACCGACGACTACTGGGTGGATTGGCTGCGATCCACGACCTACCGGGGACGGTTCGACGAGCCGCTGCATCGCTCGGCGCTGGCGCTCAAGCTAATGCAATACCTTCCAAGCGGCGCGTTTGTGGCGGCGCCCACCAGCTCACTGCCCGAAAGCCCTGGCGGGTCGTTGAACTGGGACTACCGATATAGCTGGGTACGGGACACGGCCGACCTGGTCAACGCCCTTGGCGAAATGGGCTTCGGCGACGAGGCAGACGGCTTCCTGCGCTGGGTGCGCATGGCGCACGACCGGCACCCCAAGAACTTCAAGATCATGTACAGGGTCGACGGTGACGACCGCCTCCCGGAATTCCTTCTCGACGAGCTCGAGGGGTACCGGAGGTCGAAGCCGGTACGGATCGGAAACGCCGCGGTCGACCAGGTGCAGCTCGATATGTATGGAGAGTTGATGCAGACGGCCTATACCTGTTGGCAGTCGCGCAAGACGCTGCCCAAACCGCGCCGGGAGATCCTGCTGCAGGTGGTCGACCACATCCTCGAGTGCTGGGACACGGAAGACTCGGGCATCTGGGAATCACGGCGCCGTCCACGCCGCTACCTCTACTCCCAGGTGATGCTGTGGGTTGGGCTGGACCGGGCACTCAAACTCGACCAATCGCTCCGAATGGGGAAGGCGCGCAGGGCCGCGGTCACCCGCACCCGAGCGCTGATCAAGCGGCGGGTGCTCGAGCTCGGCTACGACCAGGAGATCGGCGCCTTCACCCAGGCCCTCGGCCACAAAGACCTGGACGCTAGCGCGCTCGCCGTGCCGATGTACGAGATGCTGCCGGCGACGGATTCCCGGGTGCTGTCGACTGTCCGCGTGCTTCAGGAGAAGCTGAGCTACCACGGGTTCCTCTATCGATACGTCCCTGAGGAATCGGAATTTCATCAGCCGGAGGGCGTGTTCATCATCTGCACGCTCTGGCTGGTGAACGTGCTGGCCCAGATGGGCCGCATCGAGGAGGCCGAGGCGCTCTTCAGCCGGGTCACCGAGACGGCCAACGACCTCGGTCTCTTCGCCGAAGAGTACGATCCGGCTACCGGCGAGATGTTGGGGAACTTTCCCCAGGCGCTGACTCACCTCTC
>VBEN01000100.1 GCA_005881175.1 Chloroflexota bacterium | reverse complement strand
AATCACCCATCCGGTGATCCCACGCCCAGCCCGGAGGATCTCGTCGTGACCCGCCACCTCCAGGAGGCCGGCCGGTTACTCGGAGTGGAAGTGCTCGATCACCTGGTGGTGTGCCCGGAGCGTTTTCGGAGCCTTCGCGAGGCGGGAACCCTGTAAAGCGCCTGCTGCCGGAGAGAAACGACCCGGGCTCCGGCAGGAGGCTAACTCGCCGATACTGTATAACGTGATAGCGAAACTGTCAAAATCCGAACGCGACCAGCAATCAGCCCGGCAAACATCGGCCGGCACGGGGACGCTGGCAGTGAGAGAATATGGAGGCTCGCCTGCCGGCGAGTGGCGGCCCAGACGGGGCAGGAAAACCGACCACTGAGCGATGGTCGGTTTTCCGTTTTCAGCGGCGAAAAGGGGCTAGCTCGTCCGGAAGATCTCGGTGATCTGGCCAGTCCCGTAATCGCCCACCAGCAGACCGCCATCGGGTGCGACCACGATCCCCAGCGGATGGGAGAACCCGGTGGCGAAATCGCTGACCTGGCCGCGCTCCGTATCGGCCGAGCCTGAGAGCGCGACCCGCACCACCCGGCGCCCCGGGGGACCGCCGCTGTTCGTACCCCACTCCGTCACGAACGCGTTCTCGGCGTAGCCCGGGCCAAACTCACGGCCGTCGTAGAACACGATGCCGTCGGCCGACGTGTGCGGAGTAAACACGGCGATCGGATGCACCACGCCGCCGCAGTTCCCGTGCAGGCTCCCGTCCGGGTAGGCGGGCCAGCAGCGTGGCCAGCCGGCATCCCCGCCGTTGGCGACTCGCACCAGGTGGTCGGCGGGCTGGCTGCCCAGATTATCCTGCCCGTTGATCGTGACGTAGGCCTCATCCGTGGACGGCCGAACCGCGAGGCCGTAGGGATTTCGGGTGCCGCGCAGCGCGACGCCCACATAACGCCAGTCGCCGTGAAAGCGCAGCACGGCGGCACTCCTCGCATCGCGCTCGCTGCAAACATCGCACGTCGACCCCACTCCCAGCAGGAAGTCGCCGTTGGGCATCGGAAGGATCCAGTCATTTTGATGGCGACCGACGGGCAATCCACTGACGACGCTGCCGCCGCCGGACAGCGCCCCGTCAGTGAGGTGGTAGGCACGGACGCTTCCCCGGACGGATACAAAGAGGTCGCTGCCGCGCCAGGCCATCCCGAGTGCCGTGGGCAAGCCGGATAGCAGCGTCCGGGGCCCCGCGCCCGGCGACGGCACCACCGCGACCGAGCCGCCCGCGGTCAGCACGTAGAGCCGTCCGTCGGGGCCGTAGGCCATCGCCGTAATGGTGCCCAGTCCGCGGGCATAGACGTACGCGGAAAACCCGGCCGGAAGACGGATCCCCGCCGCCGGAGGCAGGCTTGGTGGCGGAGGAAGAGGGGCCGCCGTGGCCGGCGGCGTTGGGCCGGGCGTCGGCGTGTGGCGGGGCGTCGGTGTTGCGGTTGGTGTCGGCTGGGCGGTGGGCTGCCCGCAGGCCATGAGGACCACGCCCAGCAAGACTGCCACCGGCGCACGGCTCACGATAGGGGAGGGATCGTGAGGACGAGCTTGCCGAACTGCTCCGCGCGGGCCATCCGTTCCTGCGCTTGACCGGCCTGCTCCAGCGGAAACGTCCGATCGATCACCGGCTGGAGCGCCTTCGCCGCCAGCAGCGTGTTGAGCTGTTCCCAATCGTGGCGGGTGCCCATCGTCGATCCGTAAATCGTGAGCTGCTTCTGGAAGATGCGGCGGATATCCTCCTCCGGCTTGGGGCCGCTGGTCGCGCCACAGGTGACCAGGCGGCCGCCTCTCGCCAGCGCGCGGATGCTTCCCGGCCAGGTGGCGGCGCCGACGTTATCGATCACGACATCGACGCCCCGCTTGCCGGTAATGGTCCAGGCCTCCTTCGAGAAGTCGGTCTTCTGATGGTTGATGACGACGTCCGCACCGAGCTGGCGCGCGCGGTCCAGCTTGTCGTCGCTGCTCGACGTCACGAACACGCGGGCGCCGGCGTGTTTGGCGATCTGCAGGGCCGCGATGGAAACTCCGCCGCCGATGCCGAGGATCAGCACCGTCTCGCCCGGCACCACGCGCGCCTTGCCGACCACCATCCGCCATGCGGTGAGAAAGACCAGCGGGAAGGCGGCCGCCTCCTCGAAGCTCAGTCCCTCCGGGATCGGGCGCAGGTTGACCTCGGGCATGACCAGGGCCTGGGCGAAGCTGCCGTCCCGGTGTTCGCCCAGGATCTCCCATCGGTCGCAAAGGCTGTGCTCGCCCTGGGCGCAGTAGTCGCAGGTGCCGTCGCTCAGGCCGGGGTCGAAGAACACGCGGGTTCCCACCGGATAGCGCCCCGCGCCGGGACCATTGGCGGCGACCACGCCGGCGCCGTCCGCTCCGCCGATATGGGGCAGGGGCACCCTGGGGATGGCGCCGTCCCGGGCGAACAGATCGAGGTGGTTTAGCGCCGCTGCCCGAAGCCCGATCAGCACCTCCGCGGGTCCTGGCTGGGGGGTCGGGACGTCCTCGTAACGAAGCACTTCCGGTCCGCCGTGCTGATGAAATCGCACCGCCTTCATCGACCCACCCAGCTTAGCGGCGCCCGATGTCGGCGGTATCGATGGCGGTTGCATGACGCGACACTGAGCCGCTCAGCAGGCTCAACGGTTGCGCCGAAAGAAAGTCACGGAGCGTGACGTTGCAGTATCGAAAACCCCAACCGCAAACGCGGTGGTGTCAAAAATCATGACCTATAATGTGGCCCACGTGACTGCCGACCCCGAGATTCAATTGCTGAACCGGCTCGGTGGTCTTTTCACCTCCTCCCTGTCGCTGACCGAGAACATCGAGGCGATGCTGCGCGCCACTTCCCAGATGATGCAGTTCGACGCGGCCACCGTCTTCTTGCTCAACGAGGGCAGCCGGGAGCTGACCGCGTGCGCCACCTACCCACATCAGGATATGGTGCCGCACATCGCCCGCTTTGTCCTGGGGGAGGGCATCCTCGGCTATGCCGTGGAGCAGCTCGAGACCCTCAATATCGGCGACGCGACCCACGATCCCCGGTTCAAAATCCTCGACCAGAGCCGCTCACCGCGGTCCCTCATGGTTCAGCCGCTGGCCACGCCCCAGCGGGTCGTTGGGGCGATGACGATTTCGCGCCAGCGCGTCGATCCCTTCACCGAGCTGGACGTGGCCATCCTGAAAGTCATCACCAACCAGGCGGCCATCGCCCTCGACAATGGCCGGCTCTACGAGCAGCTGCAGGCGCACCTGGGCGAGCTCGAGACGGCGAACGCCCAGATCGCCCAGGTGAGCCGGCTGAAGTCCGAATTCCTGGCCAACATGTCGCACGAACTGCGCACCCCGCTCAATGCCATCCTGGGCTTCAGCGAGCTGCTCCGCGACGACCTGGCGGGCAAGATCACCGAGAAGCAGCGCAAAGACTGCCTCGACAACATCTATAACAGCGGGCGGCATCTGTTGTCGCTGATCAACGACGTGCTGGATCTGACGAAGATCGAGGCCGGCCGGATGGACCTCGTCTACGAGGAATTCGGCGTGGAGTCGGCGATTCGCGAGGTCCTCAACGTCCTGCGCTCGCTCGCGATCAAGAAGGAAATCGATATCGCCTCAACCGTAGAGCCCTCGACCGCGCTGCTGATCGCCGACAAGAATAAATTCAAGCAGGTGCTTTACAACCTCCTTTCTAATGCCATCAAATTCACGCCGCCATCCGGACGGGTGGCCATCCAGGCACGGGTCCAGGAGCAGCTCCTGACGATTGCCGTCCAGGATAGCGGCATCGGGATCGCCAAGGAGCTTCAGCACAAGATCTTCGGCGCCTTCTACCAGGTGCAGAGTGCCAGCAACCGGGAGTACCCCGGCACCGGTCTCGGGCTGGCGCTGACCAAGAGGCTGATCGAGCTCCACGGCGGATCGATCCACTTCGACAGCGCCGCCGACCAGGGGACCACCTTCACCGTGCAGCTGCCGCTCCGGCCGGGTCCCAGCAAGCGAAACCGGGTGCTGGTGGTGGAAGACAACCCGTCCAACCTGGACCTGGCTCGGATGGTCCTGGAAGGGAACGGCTTTACCGTGGACACCGCCTCGAACGGCCAGGAGGGCCTGGAGAAGGCTCGCCACCTTCGGCCCGACCTAATACTGATGGATATGCAGCTTCCCGGCGTTGATGGATTAGCGGTGACTCGCCAGCTCAAAGCAGACCCGGCCACGGCGGATATCAAAGTGGTTGCCCTCACAGCCAACGCGCTGAAGGGGAGCGAAGAGCAGGCGCTGGCCGCGGGATGCTCCGGCTACATCGCGAAACCGATCGAACTCAAGAAATTCATGCTGCAAGTGACGAATTTCCTGGAGAAGGAGTAGACCCGACCAAATGCCGTTCCCGAAAACAATTCTGATGATCGAGGACGATGCTCCGACCCGCGAGGTCGTCCGGATGGCATGCGTGGGTCAAAACCTCAACCTGATCGAGGCGGAAACGGGGGAGAAGGGCATGGAGCTCATCGAGAAGTCCGAGCCGGACCTCGTCATCCTGGACCTGAACCTGCCCGGCGTCTCCGGCATGGACGTGTGCCGCCAGCTGCGCGCCGACGGCACCCAGGTGCCCGTCATCATGCTGACCGCCAAGAACGACACCATCGACGTGGTCGTTGGACTCGAAGTCGGGGCCGACGACTACCTGACCAAGCCCTTCGAGGTCCGGGAACTCCTGGCCCGGGTGGGCGCGCACCTGCGCCGGAGCGAGCAGGCCGTGACGCAGGCGCAGCCCAAGACGCGCTTCGAGTTCCCCGGCCTCATCATCGACATGAATAGCCGCCAGGTCTGGCGCGAGAGTCAGGAAGTTGCCCTCACGCTGACCGAGTTCAATCTTCTTTCCCTGCTGGCCTCACAGGCCGGCCAGGTGGTCAGTCGTGGTGAACTGCTGCGCAAGGTCTGGGGTTACGAAGTCGAGATCGAGACCCGCACCGTCGACGCCCACGTCTACCGGTTGCGGAAAAAGATCGAGCGCGACTCCGAGAAGCCGCACTACATCCACTCGGTCCCGGGCATCGGCTATCGTTTCGTAGCCGAGTAATTCGGAACCGCGAGCGCCTCCACTCAGGCCCTCGCTCAGACTCAGGCTCTTCCACGGGCGATTTGTGTGCTATCACCTATAGCAACCCTCTACGCAATCCGGTATCGTCGATTTGAGGGTTCGCGGCGGCCGCCCGGGGAACAGATGGCGAAACTCATTGCCAGCATCGATCCGACACTCGAGGATTACATCGAAGCGGCCGCCCGAGCGGAGCGTGTTCCCATCGATGAGTATGCGGGTGCACTCTTGCAGGTCGGCTGGGACGCGCTCTTCGGGTTCCGCCGCTCCGATCGGCTACCACGCGCGGCGGCGGCATCACGCCAGGCGGAATTGCGGGCCCGCTTCGTAGAGCTGCGCGCCAGTCTCAGTCATGACCGTGCGAAAGCGGCTCATGATCCGACGACACAACCCCCATAATCGAGACATCGTGGCCGACGACATCGAGCGGGTGGCCGGGCTCCTCCATGAGGCTGCGGAGACACATCACATCGTGTACCGGATCGTCGATGGCGAAGACAGCGATTGGGCCTCGTGGTATGCGGACTGGCTGATCCGCCTCTCAGAGTTGCCCCAGCTGCTCAAGACGACACCCGTTCGTAGCGAGCTCATCTACCTGCTCGTCGAGCTGGATCGAGATTTCAACGCGTTGAAGCCGACCGAATCCTGGGAACGCTTTTACGCCCGGCGCCTGCTCGAGCGCTATCTGCCCGTCCCCGCCAGGACCTAACCACCGATCTTCGCGATCTCCTCCCAGAGGTGGAGGGCCGCCTTGCGGCCCAGGTGGAAACTGTCCAGATCCAGCCGCTCGTTGGGGGCATGCGCCAATGAATCCGGGAGAACGAAGCCCACCAGCAGGCAGGGCGCGCCGAGCCGGCGGGCCATCACCTCGACAGCGCCAATCGAGCCGCCCGAGCGGATCAGCGCCGGTTCCTTCCCATAGACAGAAGACAGCGCCCGCCCGGCGGCCTGGATGAGCGGGTGGTCGATGGGTGTGATCCAGGGATCACCGTGGCCGCTGAGCTCCGCGAGGCTCACCCGGACGGTTTTGGGGGCAACGTCGTCGATGTATTCTCGAAGCGCCTGGGCCACCGCTTTCGGATCCTGGTCGGGCACGAGCCGGCAGCTGATTTTGGCGGCCGCCCACGCCGGGATGATCGTCTTGGCCCCGGGGCCCTGATAGCCACCCCAGATACCGTTGACCTCCAGCGTCGGCCGAGCCCAGTTCCGTTCGGTGGGGGTGAACCCCGGTTCACCGTGCAGCGCCGTCAGGCCGTATGTCTTTTTCAACGCCGCCTCGTCGAATGGCACCCGAGCAAACTGGCGGCGCTCCTCCTCGCTCAACGGGCGCACGCCGTCGTAGAAGCCGGGCACCAGGACGTGCCCGGCTGAATCCTTGAGTCGCACGAGGATCTCGGCCAGGGCCTGGGCCGGATTGGGCGCCACCCCGCCGAGCAGTCCGGAATGCATGTCGGTGCTGGCCGCCTCGACGCGCAGCTCGAAGTAGACCAGGCCGCGGAGGGCGTAGGTGATCGCCGGAAAACCTTTGGCCACCATGGACGTGTCGCTGACGACACAGTAGGTCGTCCGCAGCAGCTCGGCGTTGGCCTCGACGAAGGCTTCGAAGTGCGGGCTGGCGATCTCTTCCTCTCCTTCGGCGATCACCTTCAGGTTCAAGGGCAGTTCGCCGGTCGTGCTGAGCCACGCGTGAATCGCCTGCCAGTGCAGGGCGATCTGGCCCTTGTCGTCGGACGCGCCGCGGGCCAGCAACAGACCATCCTGCTGAGTCGGTTCGAACGGCGGAGACTTCCAGAGGTCGAGCGGATCGACCGGCTGGACGTCGTAATGGCCGTAGAGGAGAACCGTCGGTTTGTCCGGCGCCTTCAGCCAGTCGGCATAGACCACCGGGTGCCCGCCGGTCTCGATCACCGCAGCGTTCTCGAGCCCTACCCTCTCGTACTGCTCGGCGAGATGGCCGGCCGCCCGACGGACGTCCTTTAAGTGCTCGGGCTGACTCGAGATGCTTGGGATGCGCAGAAAGTCCTCGAGTTCCTTGAGGCCTTGCTCGCGGGTTTGTTCCAGAAATTCTTCAGGTGTAGCCATCCTTACTATCTTCGCTTACCCAGTAACTGAACCGGGCGGGTGCGGCGTCCAGCGGCTCGCGGCGCACTCGCGCTAAATTACGAACCGCGCTCGTGTGCTCGCACGAGCCGCATTCGCCGCCCGCCCTCTTACGCGCGAAAGCGCGGCTCGCCCTGCGGGCTCGCTGTTCTGCTAACGCGGCTTCGGGCTTGTCTAGTAAATAAAGCCCAACAGGTCGAGACCGGCCGTCGACTTGATGGTACGGTAGTCGACCCGACCCCAGCCGGCATAGTTCATCTCTGAAACGGTGAAGGACCCGTCGGCGTTCACCGACTCCACGTAAGCGACGTGGCCCACCGGGGAGGTCCAGCTGATGCCTTGCACCATGATGGCGCCCACCATCGGGACCTGTCCTTCGGCAAAACCGAACTGCTGGGCCGCGTACCACCATTGCCAGGCGTTGCCCGACCACGGGATGTAGCGCTTGTGCGCCACCCACCAGGTGCAGTAGCCGTAGGGAAACTTACCGCCCGAGCCGTAGACTGGTGTATTGCTGTAGGTGATGGTGTAGTTCGTCACCTGCCGGCCGAAGCGGTTCCAGGTAACCGTCCGCACCGTCTTCTTACCGACGCCGCCGGAATCCAGCGCGGGGCCCACGCCATCCGGCAGCATGAGCATGGTCCCGGCCTTCAGGTGGCTCGGATCTCGGATCAGGTTGAAGTCGATGATGTCCTGGACGTTCACGTGATACTGGATGGCCAGGCCGCTCAGCTGAGTGTTCTGCTGGACCTTGACCAGGATGCCGTTCACCGGCGGGACCAGCAGCCGCTGGCCCTGGACGACGCTCGTCACGTCGGCGATGTTGTTGGCCCAACGGAGCGTATCCACCGTGAGCCCGAACCGGCCGGCGACGTTCTGCACCGTATCGCCCGGCTTGATCGTGTAGTAGGCAACGTCCCGCCGGACGGGCGTGTCCACGCTGGAGGTGCTCATCTTCATGATGAACCCGGCCTGGCTCACGACCACGTCATCGACGTGCGTGCTCCGCAGGGAGACCGAAGGGGCCGGATTTGCGCCGTAGGCGGTATCAGTGTGGAGTCGGTCGAAGGCTGTCAGTACCGGAATCAGCGCCGCCGCTAACAGAACAAGCGTGTGTGTCAAAAACCGGCTCTGTGCCAGATCACTTCCCCCGTGATAGCTCGAGTTGGTTTTTCAGGATGGTAGCACAGGTTAGGCCGCTGCAAGTGCCGATGGCGCTTCCCGAAAAGGTGGAAGCGAGCAAGGAGTGACAAAAATGTGAAAATAGGAGACAGTTAGCGATTGCCGTTCAGGGAAGCGGGCTAAGCAGTCATCGAATACGAATCGGGCAGGAAGGGGCCCGCGGAGGCAGTCTTTTTGGGGTTCGACCAGGCAGGCAAGAGGCGCCCAGGCCTTTATAGTTGTAAAGACTTTTGTAGACGTGTGAACTCTCCACCCGCTGTGGCCTTGCCGCCGAAACGAGGCCGGAGGGTGGCGGTCCTGGTCTTGAGTCTTGCCGGCGTGGTCGGGCTATTGCTGGTTCCGGCGGGCGCCCTGGCCGACACGGCGCCCGGAGCCTCACCGGCCCCCTCTGCCGATCCCAGCCCGAGTCCCGCGTCGACGGCCAACGCTCCCGCGACACCGGCGGCCAGCCCATCGGGGGTCAGCACGCCGCCCCCGGCTGCTTCCCCGGCGAGCCAGGCGCTCCGCAATAGCCACGCGCAAGGCGAGTTGATCGGGGATCTGACCGCTTCCGAAGCTCACGCCCTGATGCTCGAGCACGCCCTCAACCAGTCCGAGCTAAGCCTGATCGCGCTCGGCCAGCAGATCCTGGACAGCCAGAAAGAAGTGTCACAGCTCGATACGCGAATCGCCGGCGTCAGCGCGCAGCACGCGCAGGTCTCGGCGCGCCTCCAGTCCGACCGGACGCAGCTTGCGGCGATCGTCCGCCGGCTGTACAAGCACCAGGACAGCTTTTTTGTGAGCCTGGTACGGGCCGGAGGCTTTGGCGGTCTCCTCGAGACCATCGGCTACAGCAACGTCGTTGTTGACCGGGAGCGTGATCTCGTTCGGGTGGTGCAGGCAGACGAGGTCGCGCTGGCACACGCGCAGGCGACGCTCGAGCGGAGCCGGGCGGGCAAGAAGGCCGCGCTGTCCCGGCTCGTGCTCTTGCAATCGACAGTGGCCCAGGCGATCGCGACTGAGCAGGCGCTGCAGACCCAGCTGCAAGGGACGATCGACGAGGCGCTGGCGGCGCTCGACGCGATGCAAACCGACACCCCGGAGATGGCGGCGAAACGGGCGAAGCTGCTGAAGATGAAGACCGACAGCGTGCTCAGCCAGATCGAGCAGGCCGTGTTCGCCCAGCAGAACTTCCAGCTGACGGCCCAGCTCATCGCGCAGGATCCGGTCCTGACCGCGACCGGCAAGCTGCTGACTCCCATCCCGCACGCCACGATCACCCAGGGCTTCGGGCCGACGCTGTACACATTCGAGGCGGCCTACGCCGGGTTCCCCCATTTCCATACGGGCATCGATCTGGCGGTTCCGCTGGGAACCCCCGTGTTTGCGGCGGCCGACGGCGTCGTCGCCCTGGCGCGGCCGATGACTGACAGCTCAGGAAACCTGGTGGGCTATGGCAACTACATCGTCATCCAGCACGACACCGGCCTGAAGACGCTCTACGGTCACCTGCTGGCGATCGGCGTCAAGGAAGGCGATCTGGTGAAACGGGGCCAGCTGATTGGGCTGGTGGGTTCGACGGGGAACTCGACCGGTCCGCACACGCATTTCGAGGTCCGGATCGACAACAGTCCCGTCAACCCGATGCAGATGCTTCCGGATCCGGCCGCCCAAGCGGGGGCATCCAGTCCGGGCACGAACCACTGACCGAAGTCGCTCAGTAGCGGGTGTAGCTGCTGCTGGCTGAGGCTGAGGCTGCCGCCAGGGCTGGGGTGGCAACGAACCACTTTCCGCCGATCCCCTGGCCGTAGGCATCGCCGGCGTCCCCATCCTTCGAATAGGTGTACAGCGGATGGCCCTGATACAGCACTTGCTTCCCATTCGTGCCGTCAGCAACCGAGAGCTGTCCGGGTAGCGCGGGATCGCTGATCGGGGTGCCCGCTCCGGCGAGCAGCGGCGGCCAGGTCTTTGCGCAGCCGCCGGTACACGCGATGCTGGTCGGCGTGTCCGGCGTGAAGTAGTAGAGCGTCAAGCCTTTTGTGTTCTTCAGCACCGTCTCCGTCTTGTCGCCGATCTTCATCGAGGCGGTATGGATCAGCGCGGTTCCGCTCGAAGCTGCCGGGCTGGTGGCGGTCGTGCCGCCGCACGCCGCCAGGGACAGGGCGGCGACGCCAACGATGATGCGAGCCGGGAATCGTACCGACGTCATGGCTGGCCTCCTGGAGTGCGGCGTTGAGGGCAGATACCGCCGGGGGTTACGTTCGGCCCTTGCCAGCCAGCAAGGTGGCGTGTAGCATATCGGGCACATGACTCGGCGGCTTCGTCCGTGGAGCTTTTACTTTTACGCCTATCTCGGGCCGGCACGGGACCGGCTCGGGATGAGCTAGCGCCGCTCCTCCCGCCGCCACCCGTTCACCGGCCTCCTCCATCGCACGATAGCTTGGCGCGCCCAGGAGGTAAGAGAGGATGGCGGTTCGAGGGATCCGCGGAGCAACGACCACAGACGAAGACAGTGAGACGGCGA
>VBEN01000176.1 GCA_005881175.1 Chloroflexota bacterium | reverse complement strand
ATCACCGGAACGACGGACCCCCCGACCTCAATGCGGCTGGGCGTGTCGCCGCCGGGAGGGTATTCCAGCTGGATGTGGACGAAGCTCTGCCGGCCCATCTTCGTTCCCTGCTCACTCAGCATCGATACCAGCGCGGCGCGCGGAACCAGGCCGTAGCGCACGGCGAAGGCGCCCAATGGACCACTTGCGGAACCGGTGGCCGGGTCTTCGCCGATGCGGACGTTGGTGTGTGGAGCGAACATCCGGCTGTAGAGTCGGTTGCTGCCGGTGGCGGCAAAGAGGAAAAGGGGCGGCAGGCCATGCACTTCGAACACTGCAGTCAACGCTTCGCCGCTGGACACCGCCGCATCAACCGCTTCCCTATTCTTCAACGCCACAAAGACGAACGGCAGTCCGGTTTCCACGACCTGGATCGGGACGTCGGGCGTGAGCTGCTCCGGCGTGAGTCCCAGTGCGGCGGCCACATCTGAGCGCTCCTCGATCACCGAGCCAAATTTCACGGGCGGATGGGTCATCCACAGGACCAGCCGTGGGCCGTCTCGCTCGATCCGGAGGGGCACTGGCCCGACACCCTCCTCCAGCGTGAAATGATCCGCCTCGGCGGCCACGACTCCCTCGTTCAGCAGCACCCAGCCGGTCCCGATCGTCGGATGACCAGCGAAAGGCAGCTCCACGTGCGGCGTGAAGATCCGTACGTGCGCCGCATGACGACGATCCTTTGGCGGCAGCACGAAGGTCGTCTCTGACAGGTTGGTTTCCCGCGCGATCGCCTGCATTTGTTCGGCGGTCAGGCCCTGGGGATCCAGGACGACCGCGAGCGGATTGCCGGCGAGCGCTCGCTCCGTGAAGACGTCGACCCAGCGCAGCCGGTACTGGTGTTCAGAAGGCATCCTGCAATAAGCTAATCCTCCGGTGCTTGATCGAAGCTACCGGCCCGCGCTGGTTACGCTCCTGCTGGTGACGATCGCCGGTTTCGCGGTCTCATTCGTGGGCGGGTTTTCCATCGGACGATTTACCGCGGTCCTCCCGCTTCTCCTCACCGCATTCGCCGTTACGTACGGTCGAGCCCTGTGGCTCCAGGTCCATGCCTGCTCGCCTTTGCCGTCGCGCTGCGTTTTCCACCAGCGCCGGCGACGCGCGGTTCCGGCTAAGGATCGGCCAGCATCGCCTGGAAGCGCGGGTCGTCCCGCAGCGGTGCGAGATCCGGGTCCTCCTGGGCGGCCCCTCGAATGTCCGCGCGCATGGGCAGCGCTTCCTCCAGCAAACGCAGCGCTTCGTCGGACCGACCCTGGCCCGCGCGGCCGCATGCCACGTTGTACAACGCCGGTCCGAGGATATGACCCGGGGCTTCGGCCTTGCGGAGCTCGATCGCGGACTCTTCGTAGATCCGATAGCCGCCCGCCCGATCCCCACACTCGATGAAATGCTCCGCCAGGTGGTTTCGCGGATGAGCGTAACTGTTCCGGATTAGCGCCTCGCCGGTCGTCCTCGCCACATACCAGGTGAAAGGCCGGTCCCCCATGGCCTTCCACATGTCAATCAGGGCTAGCAATGCCTGGTCCGATCGCCTTGCCGCATCCGCCAACGGGACACCCGCATCCTGAGCCAGCTTCGCGGCATTGAATGCGTCAATGTCCTGTGGCGGCGGCATTGTCGGACCACCGTCCCTGAGTTGCACGAACCTTTCGCGAAGTTGCTCCCGCCAGCTGGCGATGTGACTCATCAGGAGGGATGCGGGCCAGCCGGTCGGATGATCCGGCTCAGATTCGGCCTGCCCGGTGAATCGGCGTTCCGTTTCCCGTTCGGACTCGAGCAGGCGCAGCACATCCTTCATTCGTTCATTCCCCGGCGGGAAGGTAAGCTCGGGTCCAGTGAAGGGACGCACTCCGTCTTATTCTGCGACCGCCGACCCTAACCGTGTTTCCAGCCTCGAACTGTTCTTTGACCTGGTCTTCGTGTTCACCATCACGCAGCTCACCAGTCTGCTGGCACGCGATCCAAGCATCACCGGGCTCGCTCAAGTCGTCCTGGTCTTCGGCAATGTGTGGTGGATGTACGGCGGCTACGCGTGGCTGACGAACGCCGTACCTCCGGTCGAGGTTGGTCTTCGCCTCCTCTTGCTGCTCGGCATGGGCGGCTTCCTGCTGGTGGCGCTCGCTATCCCGACGGTGTTCGGCGGCGGGGCGCTCGCCTTCGGTATTGGCTACATGCTCGTCACGCTGATTCACACCTGGTTCTTCCTGCGCGCCTCGCAGCAAAGCATTCTCAGCGCCATGGCACGGCTTGGGCCTTTCAACCTGGTCACGGCCGGCCTCTTGCTGGTGGCCGCGTTCACCAATGGTCCAGCTCGCTGGATCTTGTTTTCCGTGGGGTTCGTGCTGCACTGGCTCACGCCCTATCTCATCCAGCAATCGAACTTCCGAATTCGCAGCGCACACTTCGTCGAACGGCACGGGCTGATCCTGTTGATTGCCCTGGGCGAGTCGGTGGTTGCGGTTGGGATCGGTCTCGGCACCAACCTGCCCGCGGGCCGGATCATGGCCGCCCTGCTCGGACTCGGCCTGGCTGCCGCGCTCTGGTGGCTGTACTTCGAAGGCGAGGATGCGCGGGCTGAGGATGCCCTGGAACGAGCGCCGCAGGAGCGCCGGCCCTGGCTGGCCCTCAATGCGTTCGGTTACGTCTTCCTACCGATTCTCGGCGGCATCGTGGTAATCGCCGCAGGGCTCAAGCTGGCCCTGGTTCACTACGACGAGCCGGCGACGGGTTCGACCGCCCTGTTACTCGCCGGCGGCGTGGCCCTGTATCTCGCTGGCCTCGTCCTCTTTCGATGGTTCTTGCACATCGGTCCTCTGTGGATCCGGCTGCTCCTGACAGTGCTCACCTTCCTCACGGCGATCGTTGGACTCCGGGTCTCAGCCATTGCCCAGATCGGCCTCCTGCTGGCCATCGTCGTTGTGGGGATCACGGGGGAATCGCTTCTCGCGCGCCGGCGCGGATTCAGCTGAGTCGTTGCGAGCGACGGTCCTCAGTCAGCGGGCGCTGAATCGCGCCCTGCTCGAGCGCCAACACCTGCTGCGGCGGCGCCAAGCGTCGGCGGCCGAGGAGATCGAGCACCTGTTGGCGATGCAGGCCCAGGTGCCGAACTCGCCGTATGTCGGTCTCTGGACCCGGCTCGAGGGATTCCAACCGGCCGAGCTGGCCGACCTGATCGTCAAGCGCCGTGCGGTTCGGCTCGGGATCATGCGCAACAC
>VBEN01000175.1 GCA_005881175.1 Chloroflexota bacterium | reverse complement strand
GCGTGCGGGCACGCCACAAGAGGCAACGAGGATTGCAAGCATCGCCACAACTGCACGTGGAATATCGATCGGTGGAGTCCCAGCGCGCCGTTTGGCACCTGTCTCGTGGACGAGATTGCCCATAGGCGACCAGATGAAATTTCGAAGATTCATAACATTGCCGGCGCCTCCGCCGTCCGGTCATTTTCCGGAGTCATAGAGTAGGTTGGCTTATAGAGTCCTCATCATTGCGCTTTAGGGCCTCCTCAATCTCCTTAAGCAAACCAGTCAACCATTCGTGCATAGAGATTTCATCGCGCCAGGGGTCATAGGAAAGGTAGTATTGCCACAGCAAGAGGTCGCGTAATTGTTCGTCAGTGCGTTCTTCCGCGAGGAGTGCCTGAAGATCCTCGGTAACACTGTTGGCCATCTCAGGTTGCGTCCGGACGAAATTGTTGGCGACCTCGGCGCGCGAGGCATTATCTAAACGCCAATCCTGGTGAAAGTAGGCCAGAATGAACTTTTCTAATGCTGAGTGCAGGCCTTTCACGGCAACGTCGTCGGCGCACTACTATCGTCGCGAGGCTCAAACATTGTCGCGGCCACATCGTAGCAACCAACCTCATCAAAATAGATTCTGTAATGCTTTAGCCCTCCACGATCAGGCGCACGTCGGGACAGCCAGTTGCTGTCAAGGACGAGTACTAATCGGTCATATGCGCGGACCTGGTGCCTTGTGCATGAGGAGTGACCCGTAAACTCAAAGGCCTCGACCCCCTTGAAAATCAGCGCAGACCATGCGTATTTTCCGTCGGGCAACTCGTAGTCGAATCTCAACTTCAGCTCAGACAGCGTCTGCAGCAACTGCGGACCCTGCATGAATTCTTGACAACGTGGCGTCTTTGGCGACCGGTTATCAAGATGCTTTTCGAGCAAGTACTCGATGAACGTCTCACCAGTAACGGCCTAACTCTTGTAACAGTTACGTGCGCGCCAGGCCTTATCGCCGGTGCACTGAACCCCGCTCCATCACCCTCCCCTTCAAGGAGGGAGGGAAAGAATCGCGGTCACGATTTTGAAAGGAAGGGTGGATCAGGCTGCGCCTTGCTGGTGATCAACCAACCATTCACCGCAAGGAGGTGAAGATGCGATGAGAAACCTTGTATCGGCCCGGGGCCGGATAGCTAAGACGGTGATCGCCGTCAGCCTGGCGTTGAGCGGAGGATTGGGCACCTTCGCGGTGGCGCACGCGGCGACCGCGAGTCCGTCAGCCAGCGCGTCACCGTCGACGTCGGCGAGTCCCGGGAGCTCATCCGGATCGTCCGGCACAACGCACAACTGCCCGAACATGTAGCCGCTGGGAATGGCAGTCGGCGGCTGCCATTCCCCCTCACGAACTTCTTACCTTTCAGTCACCGAATCGACAGGATTCCTGGTCCACCATCGATGCATGGCGCAAAACCTGGTGGTTATGGAGAACCCCCCACCCCGACCCTCCCCCGCAAGGGGGGAGGGAGACTCCGTACTGATCGATATCGCGATTCCGGTCTACAGCGAGGAACGCGACCTCGAGCGGAGTGTTCGCCGGCTGCGGCGATACCTCGACCACCAATTTCCGTTTGAGGCGCGGATTACCATCGTGGACAACGCCAGCACCGACGCGACCTGGGCCATCGCCCAGAGGCTGGCTCTCGAGCTGCGTGGTGTCCGCGCCCGGCGCCTATCGGTAAAGGGTCGAGGCCGCGCGGTTCGGGATGCCTGGATTTCGAGCGACGCGGCGATCGTCGCCTACATGGACGTCGACCTTTCAACCGGCCTCAATGCCCTGCTTCCCCTGGTTGCGCCCCTCATGTCGGGCCACAGCGATGTTTCGATTGGGAGCCGGCTCGCGGTTGGGGCGAGAGTCGTCCGCGGAGCCAAGCGCGAGCTGATCTCCCGTTGCTACAACTTCTTACTGCACGCCGTCCTGGGGACCAGGGTGCGCGATGCCCAATGTGGGTTCAAGGCGGCTCGGGCTGATGCGGCGCGCCGCCTCTTACCGCTAATCGAGGATCAGGCCTGGTTCTTCGACACGGAGCTGCTCGTCGCGGCTCAGCGGGCCGGCCTGCGCATCAACGAAGTTCCCGTCGACTGGGTCGACGACCCGGATTCTCGGGTCGACCTGGTGTCGACGGCGCTCGAGGACCTCCGTGGTATCTGGCGCCTTTCGCGCGAGCTGCGGAGCTTCGCCGCAATCGGGATCGCCAGCACGCTGGCCTATGTCGCCGTCTACGCCACCCTGCGATTGGTCTTGCCGGCCACGCTGGCCAATGCGCTCAGCCAGCTGCTCACCGCCGTCGGCAACACCGCCGCGAACCGGCGGTTCACGTTTGCTGCCCACGGAAACGGCGCCGCGGCGCGGGATCACCTTGGTGGATTGACCGCCTTCGGGGTGGCGCTTGGCCTGACGACCTCGGCGATCGCCGGCATCCACTGGATGGACCCACATGCAAGCCGCGTCACCGAGGTGCTGGTCTTGATGTCCGCGAACCTGCTGGCGACCCTGGTTCGATTCGTCTTGCTGCGGGCCTGGATCGCGCCGGCTCGCGAGCCGAGCCCCGCTGTTCCGATTCACCTCCACCGGAGCACGGCGTGAGCGCGACTAAGACAGAGTCGCCGCCGCAAGTCCAGCTCGCCAGGACGCCCGAGGAACGAGGAGCAGCAGGACGATCACCCCGATGAGGAGGGCCGTGATGCTCGCACCCACCGTCGAGAAACCCGACGCGTCGAGCACAACACCCGCGGATAACGCGCCGATTGCACCGCCTCCGGCACTGATCAGGTCGGCAAATCCGAGCGCCGTGCCTCGCTCGGCAGGGGTCGTGATGTCACTGATCACCGTCGTCGCGCCGAGGTAGGTTCCAGACCAGCCGAGCCCGACGAGGAACAGCCCGAGCGCGCTCAAGGCCGCCTGGGGCAACCCAATCGTTACACCGCCCAGGGCGATCAGCGCGGCCCCGGCCAGGAGACCCTGTCGCCGTCCAACCCGGTCGAGAAAGATGCCCCAGACCGGTGAGAAGCCAAACATGCCCGAGAAGTGCGCGCTCAGGATCAGGGCAATGACACCGATGCCGACGCCGCGGGCCGATACCGCGATGGCATACACGGCCATCACCCCGACCATCGCTCCCTGGGCCAGGCCAATGGCGATCGCGCCTGCGCGCATGGCGGGGAGCCGTAGCAGCGCGCGAAGTGAGCGTTTGACGGCCGACGGCGGCATCCTTCGAGGTGGCGCGAGGTCTTTTGGGTCCGGCCGGAGCACCAGCATAGCGACAAAGGCCAGGGCGGAAAAGATCGCGGCGATGATCCACGCCGCGGCCAGCCGAGCGGACTGGCTCGACTGAGGCGCCAGCAAACGCGCCAGCTGAACCAGCTGTGGTCCGATGATGGCGCCGACGGTGCCTGCCGCGAGCATGAAGCCGACGGCAACGCCACGTTTTTCGATCGGATACATATCGGCGATGGCGGCCCGCCCAAGTAACCCGGCCCCGCTGCCCAGGCCGCCAACGATCGCCGATGCGAGCAAGCCCGCCGTCGATCCGCGGAGCACTGAGACGCTGGCCGTGATGCTGGCCAGGCCCAGCAAAAGCTGGGCTGCGGTCAAACTCGGTCGGCGCCCGGACCGATCCATCAACAATCCCCCCAGCTGCGCCCCTGTTCCCAGCGACACCGCCCAGAGCGCAAAGAGCAGGCCCCCAAGGGTCGCTCGGCCACTGAGTTGAACGATTGCCACGGGTCCGGCCGCGACGAAAACGCCAGCCGTCATCCAGATCGATGCCTGGGCGCCCGACAGCAAAGCGGTGTTGCGGCGCACGAAGTGCTTCCGGCTTTCCTCGGTGAGCGCGAGGTCTGTCACAGCCACGGGCTACCCGAGCAGGTCTTTGAGCTGGGCGGGCGTGATGTTCGCGCCACTGAGGATGAGCGCGATGCGCCTGTCGCGCAGAGAATCTTTCAGTTGCAGGGCCGCCGCGAGCGCGGCGGCGCCGGCGGGCTCCGTCAGGTTACGCGTGGTCTCGATCATCAGGCGCACGGCCGTGCGCAGATCAGCATCGGGAACCAGGACGAAATCGTCCAGCTTCTCCCAGAGAATGCGTTGGGGCAGCTCGAAGGCGGTCCGCGTCGCCATGCCCTCGGCGATGGTGGCCATTCGATCAGTGACAAGCCGCCGCTCCTTCCATGATCGGTAGGCGGCCGGCGCTTCGGCGGATTGGACCCCAATGACCTTGACCTGGGGATTAATGGCCTTGGCCGCGATGCAGGTGCCCGACGCGCCGCTGCCGCCGCCGACCGGCACGATGATGACCTCGATATCAGGCTGTTGTTCCATGATTTCCAGCGCCTCGGTCGCGACGCCGGCGATCAGGTTCGGCTCGTTCCCCGAGTGGATGTATCGGTAGCCGTGCTCCGCGGCCAGCCGCTCACAATGTTCGCGAGCCTCATCGAAGTCCTTGCCGTGGCTGACGATCTCCGCGCCAAGCCCGCGGATCGATTTGACCTTGACCGGGTTCGCGCCTTCGGGTACGCAGATGATCGCCCGAACTCCGAAGAGTCGCGCGGCATAGGCGATCGATTGTCCGTGGTTTCCGGTGGACGCGGTGATCACGCCGCTGCGTCGCTCGTCGTCGGACAGTTGCGACATCAGATTGATCCCACCGCGGATCTTGAAGGCACAGATCGGCTGGTGGTTCTCGTGTTTGACCCAGGTCTGCGTGCCAACCAGCTCGTCGAGCGCCGGATATCGATAGAGAGCCGTGGGTTTCAAGTAGGGAGCGATCCGCTCGCGCGATCCTGGATCGTTCCCCGAAGCGGGATCTCGGGCAAGAAGAAGGTGGCGACCAGTCCGAGCGCCGCGAGCACGGTGCCGACCAGGAATGCCCGTTCAATGCCGGTAGCAAGACTGACCCGGACGCCGGTCAACACCTGGTGCGCGAGGGCCGGCGGCAACTTCCCGAAGGCTTCGGTCAATCCCTGGCTCTGCCCGGCAAGCAATCCCTGGGCGCCGGAGGTGGCGGCCTTCGCGAGCCGCGATCCGCTTCCGGCGGGTAGGTGCCTGG
>VBEN01000015.1 GCA_005881175.1 Chloroflexota bacterium | reverse complement strand
ACCATGTCCGCCACCTCGTTGACTTCGGGAACGCCGACTTCCGCGATGCCGCGGTACGCGGCCAGCGCCTGGGACGCTTTGCGGCCGACCAGGTCTGCCCGGTGGCCGTCAACCTGGAGGCTGACGTTCAATTCCGCGAGCGCCCTGAGGATGCCGGCCGGCATCACGACGTGGGGGAAGCGCACGATCGCCTCCGCGATCCGGATCCCGATCTCCGCATCCTCTTCGGCGAACCGCTGGCTGAATGATGCGGGATCGGATTCCCATTCCTCCCGGCGCTCAACGATCTGGACCCGCTGGCCGATGTCCTTGATGCCCTCCACGTCCACTGTCAGTCCAAATCGATCCAGCAGCTGTGGCCGTAGATCGCCTTCTTCAGGATTCATCGTGCCTACGAGGATGAAACGTGCCGGGTGCCAGATCGAAATACCCTCGCGTTCGACCACGTTGACCCCCATCGCTGCAGCATCGAGCAGGACGTCGACCAGGTGGTCATCGAGCAGGTTGACTTCGTCGACATACAGAATGTTGCGATTCGCCTCCGCCAGCACGCCCGGCTCGAAGCGGCGCTCGCCGCTCTTGATCGCGGCTTCGATGTCGATGGCGCCAACTACCCGGTCTTCCGAGGCATTGATCGGCAGCTCAACGACTCGCATCCGCCGGCGCCCTCGGGGAAGCGTCTCACCCCCAGCCAGCCGGTCCTGACAATCCGAGCAGAGGGCCTCAGGGGCGTCCGGATCGCATCGGTAAGGACAGTCAGCGACGACCGTGAGCTCCGGCAGCAGTCGGGCCAGCGCACGCACCGCCGTCGACTTGCCCGTGCCCTTCTCGCCGCGGATCAGCACACCGCCAATGGCCGGATGGATGGCGTTCAAGATGAGCGCGAGCTTCATCTTGTCCTGCCCGACAATCGCGCTGAAGGGATAGACAAAACGCTCCATCAGGCGGAACCCGTCCTAAGCATCTCACGCTGGACGCTGTCGACGATCGCGCTCTGCGATAGGTCGAAGAGGCCGTAGTACCGACCACCCAGGCGCTCGGCCAGGTCGCCACAGACGTTGAAGGCATATGCGCCGTAGAGACTGGTCACGCGGTTTCGGGGATAACCGGGCTGGCTGCTGAAGTCGCGCGTCGAATCGATCACCATGGCGCGGATGCCTTCCTGCTTGATCTGACCGGCCGTGCGCTGCGCCTCGAGCAGTGGCTCCTCACCGAAGAGACTGATGTTGCCGCGGCCGTCACTGATCAAGACCAGCAACGGATAGACCCGCGGGTCGCGCAGTCGCTCGGTCTTGATCAATTTCAACGCCGTCATAAGGCCGTGTGTCAGCGGCGTGGTGCCGCCGATGTTGAGGCGCTCGAGGCGGCGCTCGGCGAGGTCGACGCTGGAGGTTGGACGCAGCACCACCCGCGCGTTGCGCCCGCTGAAGGCGACCAGGGCCACCTTGTCGCGGCGGACGTAAGCATGCCGGAGCAGCGAGAGGATGGCTCCTTTCGTGGCCAGCATTCGCTGCTCCGCATCCATCGATGCAGAGGCGTCCACCACGAAGACGATCAAATTCCCCGTCTTGCGCTCGCGGACCTTCTGGCGCAGATCCTGGCTCTCGAGCTGCAGTTGATTCGGGGCGTTGGGTGTGGCCTGCCGCCGGCGCAGCTGATGCGGGGCCGCCGCCCTGACGGTGGCATCAAAGGCGACGTCGGTGACCTTCTCCGTCTGCGAACTGCGCACGTAGCGACCGCGTTTGGTCTCGCTTTTCGTGGAGGTACGCTTGCCTGCCGCGCGCCGAGCCTGGCGCTCGCGTGGCAGGTCGAGCTTCTTGACCGCGAAGGTGCGCAGCTGGATCACGGTGTCGGGCTCAACCTCGACCGCTTCGGTGCTGGGTGACTCGCGCGCTTCGGCGGTGGTCCAGCCTTCATTCGACTCTCCCCCGGAGGCGCCTTCCTGATGGGTGGCCTCGCCCCGAGCGGCCTCCGCGGTTTCGGTCGGCGTGGTGGCCTGGATCTGGGCTAGTTGCTCCGCGGCACGCGTGGCCAGTTCCTGCGCCGGATCCTGCTTGTCCGAGACCGGCTCGCGGCGACGGTGCGCCAGCGCGAGCTCGAGCGCCTCGAGCACGTCGGCGAGCTCAACCAGCGGCATGCCCCGAAGGGCGCAGATCGCCCGAGCCGTGCGGGCCACGACCAGGTCAGCCCGGTGGCCGGCGACCGAACCATCCAGGCAGAGCCGGGCAACCAACGCCCGGATCGCGTCCGGAATCTGCACACTGTCGAGGCGCGCCGCCGCCGCCTGCAGCTGGCGACGGAGCTCGATCTCCTGCGGTGTCGCGTCCCGGTGAACCGCCTGCGGGTTGTCGATGAATTTCCGCTCGAGCTCCATGACGCGAAGCCGCTGGTCGATGTCGGTAGGGGTCGTCACCTCGACGCAGAGCCCAAACCGATCGAGCAGCTGGGGGCGAAGCTCGCCCTCCTCCGGATTCATCGTCCCCACCAGGATGAAATGCGCCGGGTGCACAACTGACATGCCCTCGCGTTCGACGACGTTGATCCCCATCGCCGCGGCATCCAGCAGAACGTCGACGAGATGGTCGTCGAGCAGGTTGACCTCGTCCACATATAGAAGGTTGCGGTTGGCCTCGGCCAGCACGCCGGGCTGGAACCGCCGCGTCCCGGCCCTGACCGCCGCCTCGATGTCGATCGAGCCGACCAGCCGATCTTCCGACGCGTTGATCGGCAGTTCCACGATCCGCATCGGCAGCCGGACCAAAGGTAATGGCCCGACGTTCGCCCGGCGCCGGCAATCGTCGCAATAGCGCGAGGGGATCGCCGGGTCGCATCGGTATGGACACTGGTCGACAGCCTCGTACTCGGGCAGCAGCCGGGCCAGGGCGCGCACGGCCGACGACTTCGCGGTACCCCGATCGCCGCGGATCAGCACGCCGCCGATCGCCGGGTCGATGGCATTGAGCAGGAGCGCCCTCTTCATCTGCTCTTGACCGACGATCGTCGAAAACGGCAAAGTGAGCTCGAATGGCACGCTATGAGTCTAGCCACACTTCGTCATGCGGAAACAGGTTTCGGAAGCCGAGCGTAAGGTTCGCCTGTCGAAGCCGTTCTTGTTCGTGACGCCACGGGATGTGTCTTTACATTTACCTCGTCACCGACGCGAATCTGCCTGAACTCCGTTGGGATAAGAGACAGCCGGCATTCAATGTCCACCATCTGAAGCGCAAGGAAAAATTCCTGCGCAATCTCGCGGGTGCCAATGCTTACATCCTTGGATCACACGAGGGGTGCGGGTGTGGCTTCATATTGGACGAGTTGGGTGATCCTCAAGATCAGGCCGCCGAGGATTCACGGCGGAGGCTTTGTGAGTATGTCGATGGGGTCGTTCGCGGCGAAGCCAGCGTTGTCCTGCTTGCAGCCTGGCAGGGAGACGAGGGCAAGCCCCCCGTCCGTGCCAGGGTAACCGCCCAGGATTTACTGGCGTACCCATGGGACCAAACATGGGACGCCCCTCATCTGATAGAGGTCACATCGACGCCCGGTCACGCTTCATCGAGCCTATAAGTCGAGTTCTTTGGCGATGATTTCGCGCATGATTTCGTTCGTCCCCGCCCCAATCGGGCCAAGCCGTGCATCACGCCAGGCACGCTGGATCGGGTACTCCATCATGTAGCCGTAGCCGCCGTGGATCTGCAACGCCCGGTCGGCCACGCTCACGTCCGCCTCGGTGGCGGCGATCTTCGCCATCGAAACCTCTTTGGTGCAGGGCAGATTCTGCGAATGCAGCCACAGGGCGTAGTAGGTCAGTTGCCGCGCTTGCTCGACACGCAGCGCCATGTTGGCGATCTCGTGCCGGATCACCTGCATCGCCGTCAGCGTCTTGCCGAACTGCACCCGGTTCGATGCGTAATCGACAGCCAGCTCCAAGCTTCGCTGCGCCGATGCCACGGCTGAGATCGCGATCCAGAGGCGCTCCCACTGAAAGTTGGCGACGGCCATTTTGAAGCCGTTGTTTTCCTCGCCGAGGCGGTTCTCGACCGGCACCCGGCAGTCCTGGAAGACCAGCTCCGCGGTATCGGACGCCCGCCATCCCAGCTTGTCCAGCTTGCGTCCGACGGTATAGCCTGGCGTCCCCCGTTCCACCACCAGCAGCGACAACCCGTGATGGCCGCCCTCCGGTTTGGTACGCGCGAGGATGACCACAAGGTCGGCGTTGACGCCGTTGGTGATGAACATTTTGGCGCCGTTCACCACGTAGGCATCACCCTGGCGAGCGGCCATGGTCTGCACGTGCGCGATGTCCGAGCCGCCCGACGGCTCGGTCACGCCTAGCGCGACGATCCTTTCCCCCTTGATGGCCGGCGCCAGCCAGCGTTGACGCTGAGCATCGTTTCCGAAGTCATTGATCGGCGGCGTGGCGATGGCGACGTGGGCCCCGATCCCGGCGGCGCCTCCACCGGAGCCACACCGGGCCACGAGCGCCCCGCAGCGACGGAAGAGCTCTCGCGGAAACTGCTGCGCCTACTCCCACTCATCGACGTGGGGTCGAACCTCCTTCTCGATGAAGCGGCGCACGGTCCCACGGAATTCCTCGTGGTCCGGCGCAAAGAGATGCGAACGCGGCGTGGCTACGTTCGCCAGTAGTTGATGAACTCCGGGTACTGATCGACGGTCGCGCTCGCCAGGGGTTCGGGCAGGCGCACGAACATGCCGCGCGCATCCGCCAGCACGGTACCGTCCAGCAGCTCCACAGCTCCGATGGCATCGATGGCGCCATTGCGCTCGCGGGCGATCTCGCCCCAGACGCGAAGCGGCTGGTCGATCGGCGCCGGCTGTCGATAGCGGATGTCCAGCTTGCCGGTCATCAGCCATTCCTGACGCAGAGCGCCCGTGCGGCCCATCGTTTCATCGAGCATCGTCGCCAGGATGCCCCCGTGAAGGACACCGGGAAAGCCCTGGTAGCGCTCGGCGGGTGTGTAGTCCGCGACGATGCGCTCGCCGTCCCGCCGAAAGGTCAGCTTGAGCCCGGATTCGTTCCGGTGGCCGCAGGCAAAACAGCGTTGGTATGTGGTTTCATCATTGAGTTTGTCGGGGTCTTGCACGGCCTTCGACCAGTCTATCAGCCGATTTGGAGGGAATCCGTATTGGACCGACGCTCGGAGGCGCTGGCGCAGTTGCTTGAAACGGCGCTCTCAGAACGTTTCGCCACGCCGGTCATCGAGCTCCTCCAGGCGACCCCCATCCCGGTGGCGGTGGTCCAGGTTACGGACCTTCGGGTGCTCGCGCTGAACGAACTGATGGCACGGCTCTTCCACCGGCCCGATGCCGCCGGGATGACGATTTCGGCCTTGCTTCCGCCGGCCCATCCGCTGTCCGACCCGCGTCCCTATCGCTCCGTCTCCGTCAAGGGTCGGGCGCACAACGCGACGATCGTGATCGATGGGCAAACCTGGGAGTGGTTCATTCGGCCGCTGAAGGGCGAGGGCCGCACCGTGGAGCACCTTCTAACCGGCATGGTTGCCCAGCCCGCGGCTCCACTGGATGTAGACGTGGCGCGATTGCGCGAGATGAGCACGGCAAAGACGGAGTTCCTGAACCTGGCCGCACACGAGTTGCGCACGCCCTTGAGCGTGATCCTCGGCTATGGTTCCTTGCTCGCCCAGGGCGGACTGAACGCGGAGCACCAGAAGCTGGCCGGGGCTCGTATCTACGAGAAGGCCCGCCAGCTGAGCCGCCTGATCATGGACATGAGCCTGGTCGGCCGGCTCGACGAGCTGGGGTCGGCGATGGCTAAAGAGGACCTCGACCTCGCCGCCCTGATCGAGCCGATGGTCAAAGAACAGCAGCGTCGTTATGCCGACCTTGCCATCGACCTGCGCCTGGACGTCCTGGCGGCGCCCTTGACGGGCAACCCGTACTGGCTGCACCTGGCGGTTCGCGAGTTACTCGACAACGCCATTCGCTTTCGTCCCGGACCAACCGGACGGATCGACGTCACCCTTGCCCGGTCTGGCGCCAGCTGGACCATCAGCGTGCTCGATGACGGCTTTGGTATCGACCCACAGCACCAGGGCCAGCTCTTCAAGCGCTTCACCCGCATCGAGAGCGAGGCGACCAGGCACCTGGTCGGCCTCGGCATCGGCCTGTACATCGTGCAGGAGGTTGCCAACGCCCATGGCGGCCAGGTCCTCGTCGATAGCCGGCCAGGGGTGGGCAGCGAATTCACCCTCGAATTGCCCCGCAACATCACCGCCCGCCCCGGGCAGCCGCCGAGAACCTGATACCGGCTTTGAGTGACAAGCGGAAAGCCGCCGCTCTATAGTTGAGGCGTCCCTCGAGGACCCTACATGCCCAAAGTGCTCGCGCTGGCGGCCTTCGCGTATTTGCTGGGTTCCGTTCCCTCTGGCTGGCTGGTGATGAAGGTCTACCGGAACCAGGATGTCCGCAAGCTCGGCAGTGGCAATATCGGGGCCGCGAATGTGTTCCGCGCCGGCGGCCCGGGGGCCTTTGCCGCCACCCTGATCGCCGACGGCCTCAAGGGCTTCATTCCAGTGATGCTGGGCATCGCGCTCGGCCTGGCCGACCAGGAAATCGCGCTCGTTGTCATCGGTCTTGCCGCCGTGCTGGGCCACTCCTGGTCGCTCTACCTGGGCTTCCGCGGCGGTAAGGGTGTCGCGACGTCGGGCGGGATCCTGTTGGCACTCGCCCCGGTGGCCTTGATCCTCGCCCTGCTGAGTTGGTTCCTGGTCGTGCGTCTTACCCGGCTGGCGTCGCTCTCATCGCTGATCGCGGTCGCGGTCGGCTTCGTCAGCTTGATCGCGCTTCATCTCGTTGGCTGGCAGGTGTGGCGCCCCGTGGGATGGCCCGTGGTCATCCTTGGTGTGGCTCTCGTCGGGCTCGTGCTCTACCGGCACCGGAGCAACATCGGA
Organism: Chloroflexota bacterium; assembly: GCA_005881175.1. Taxonomy (GTDB): domain Bacteria; phylum Chloroflexota; class Dormibacteria; order CF-121; family CF-121; genus CF-13. Next base: position 50,108 of record VBEN01000015.1, on the reverse strand, counting down.
CGACTCGCCACCGGCCGAGAGCTGAAGATCACCGCTAACTGATGCCCCCCCGAGCGGCGCCCGCGCCGCCGTTGAGATTTCTGTTCTTTGGCGCCGGGGCGGTCGGATCGCTGCTGGGCGCCAGACTCGCGCAGGCCGGCAGCGAAGTGACGCTGATCGGCCGGCCCCCCCACGTGGACGCGGTCGCCCGCGATGGCGTGCGCATGGTGGTGGCCGGCAAGGTTAGCAACCAGTCGGTGCTGGCCGCGCGGCCAAGCATCGCCGAAGCCGGCGGACCGTTCGACTATGTGTTCCTCACCGTCAAGGGCTATGACACGCTGGATGCCATCGACCAGCTGCAGATGGTGCTCCGTCCGGGCACCATCCTGGGAAGTTTCCAGAACGGGGTGGGCAATGAGGAAGCCATTAACATGGCGCTCCCGGAGCAGGCGTTGGTAGCCGGAAGCCTGACCGTTCCGGTCAGCCTGGACGAGCCCGGGACCATTCAGCTGCACTCGCGACGCGGCGGTGTGGCGCTGGCTCCGGTTTCGCCGGAGGTCAACGTGGCGCCGCTCGTCCGTAAGCTGGGCGATGCCGGCCTGAAGGCCCGCCGATATGCGGACTTCCGAGCCATGAAGTGGTCGAAGCTGCTGTTCAATATCATCGGGAACGCGCAAAGCGCGATCCTGGACCTTCCGCCCAGCCATGTCTTCGCCGACAGCGAGCTCTTCCGCTACGAGCGCGCCGCGTTTTTAGAGGCGGTCACCGTCATGCAGAGAATGCAGCTGCCGGTGGTCGCGCTTCCGGGCCTCCCCGCGCCCAGCCTGCGGCGCGCCATGAACCTTCCGCCGCTGCTGGCTCAAATGCTGCTGGAACCGCGGCTGGGCCGCGCCCGTGGCAACAAGATGCCCTCTCTCTGGTGGGACCTCAGTCGTGCCAAAGGGAAAACCGAGGCGGCCTACTTGAACGGGGCGGTGGTCGACGCCGGACGGCGTTACGACGTGCCGACTCCGGTCAACTCGGTGCTCTGGGCCATCCTGGAAAAGTCGACGAAGATACCATCGGAATGGGAACGCTACCGGCGTCAGCCAGATCGGCTCAAGACACTGCTTCGAACCGCGATCCGCTTATAAACCCGCTGCGGTGGGCGCCGAGCGCAGACGATAGAATTCTCCGTTGGAATAGGGGGTTTTCGGGAGGGAGAGCAGCTAGATGAAGAAACCCGTTCGACTGGCCGCGACCATGCTGGCCGCCGCGGTGCTCGGAGCGTGCGGCACGACAAACTCGACGACGTCAACGAGCCAACCGTTCAAGGCAGCCTGGATCTACGTGGGAACCGCCGGCGATCATGGTTGGACGCAGGCACATGACGATGGACGGAAGCTGGTCGAACAGCAGCTGGGGACTGGGGTCAAGACGACGTTCAAGGAGAACGTTCCCGAAGGGCCACAGGTCGAGCAGGTGGTCGAAGACCTGGTCCGTGACGGCAACAAGATCATTTTTGCCACGTCATTCGGCTTCCAGGACGCGATGGCGAATGAGGCGGCCAAGCATCCCGACGTCAAGTTCGAGCAGGCCACCGGGTTCAAGACCGCCAGCAATCTTGCCGAGTACTTCGGCGCCGCCGAAGACGCCGACTACCTGACGGGCATGGCCTTAGGCGCGGCCAGCAAGAAAGGCAAGATCGGCTTCGTCGCGCCCTTCCCCATCCCCGAGGTCATCCGCGAGATCAACGCCGTCGCGTTGGGCGCCCAGACGACGCATCCTGGTGCGACCGTGCAGGTCGTCTGGACCAACACCTGGTTCGACCCCACCAAAGAGAAGCAGGCGGCGCAGAGTCTCCTCAGCCGGGGTGTGGACGCCATCGGCCAGGGGCAGGACAGCCCCGCCACCGGGGAAGCGGCGAAGGCGGTCGGGGTCAAGTGGAGTGGGTACGACTCGGATCAGTCAAACGTTGCCCCAGACATCTGGCTGACCGGTACCGTCTACCACTGGGGACCCTACTACGTGAAGCGAGTCAAGGAAGCGATGAATGGCAGCTGGAAAACCGGCAGTTACTACGGAAATATCGGCGACGGCATGATCGACATCGCCCCCTTCGGGCAGTCGGTCCAGCAATCGGTCCGGGACCAGATCAATGCGAAGAAGGAGGCTCTCAAAAGTGGGAGCTTTTACGAGTTCACCGGGCCACTAAAGGACCAGTCGGGCGCGGTCAAGATTGCCGCCGGGACCAAGATGACGTTAGCGCAGATCCTGTCCATGGACTGGTTCGTGCAAGGAGTGATCGGCAGCCCGAAAGGCGGCTGATTGCTTGATCCCCATCGACCCTGAATCCGTCACGGCTGGGCCGGTCCCAGCCGTGACGATGCGGGGAATCACCAAACGGTTCCCCGGCGTCGTCGCCAACGAGCAGGTCGATTTCGAAGCGCTGGAAGGCGAAATTCACGCGCTGCTTGGCGAGAATGGAGCCGGTAAGTCGACCCTGTCCAACATCCTGACCGGGTTATATCGGCCCGACGAGGGCGAGATCCTCGTCAGGGGTAACCCGGTCGCCTTTCACTCCCCGCGCGATGCCATCGAGGCCGGTATCGGCATGGTGCATCAGCATTTCCGACTGGCGGCGTCGTTCACGGTGGCGGAGAACCTCGTGCTTGGCCACCGCGACGCCGCCGATCGCGGCTTCCTGCTCGAACCACGGGTGATCCAGGGCAGGGTTGCCGAGTTGGCACGGCGCTACCGGATGCCCGTCGATCCCGGCGCCCGCGTGTGGCAGCTGTCGGTTGGCGAACAGCAGCGAGTCGAGATCCTTAAAGCGCTGTACCGCGGCGCCCGCATCCTGATCCTCGATGAACCGACCTCCTTGCTCACGCCGCAGGAGTCCAAGAACCTCTTCGAGACCCTCCGTCTGATGGTCGCCGAAGGCCGGACCGTGATCTTTATCTCGCACAAGCTCGAAGAGGTGATGGCGGTCTCCACCCGCGTGACCGTCCTCCGTCAGGGAAAGCTGATCGGGACGGTTCTGACCAAGGAGACCAATCCGCGACAACTGGCCCGGATGATGGTTGGGCGTGACGTTGTCTTCACGCAAAAAAAGGAGGCTGTCGCCCAGACGGAGCGAGACGTGGTCCTCGATCTCCGTGGGGTAACCGCCTTGAGCGATCTCGGCACGCTCGCCCTGCAGAAGGTCGACCTGACCGTCCACGCGGGTGAGATCGTCGGCATTGCCGGGGTCGCCGGCAACGGCCAGCGCGAGCTGGCCGAAGTCATCACCGGCATGCGGCGGCTGACGAGCGGGACAGTCTCGATTGCGGGAAGGGCGATGCGTTCCGGCGATCCCCTGGCCGCAATCCAGCAGAGCGTCAGCCATGTCCCCGAAGACCGCATGGGAACCGGCGTCGCGCCCTCGCTCAGCATTGCCGACAACCTTGTGCTCAAGTCCTACCGGAGAGCCCCCATCTCGCCCCAGGGCTGGCTTCGCGCTGGCCGGATCCGGGCAAACGCAGTCGACCTGATGCGCCGCTTCAACATCAGCGCGCCCGGCCCACAGACGCCGACTCGATTGCTGTCCGGCGGCAATGTACAAAAGGTCCTGCTGGCGCGGGAGCTCTCGAGCCGTCCCAAGGTGCTCGTTGCCGCCTCCCCCACCCGCGGCCTTGACGTGGCGGCCACCGACGCGGTGCGTGGCCTGCTGCTCGAGGCTGCTGCGCGGGGCGTCGCCATCCTTCTGATCAGTGAAGACCTCGATGAGATCTTGGCGCTGGCCGATCGGATCGCCGTGTTGTACGGCGGCCGCATCATGGGCGTGGTGGAACGCCAGAAGGCGGTGGTAGAAGAGCTCGGCCTGATGATGGCGGGCGCAGCGTGATTCGGATTGAGCGTCGCCTTCGTGAGTCCCGCTGGTTGGTGGTGGCGGTTCCAATCGGATCGCTGATCGGCGCCGTGATCCTCTCCAGCATCATCTTGCTGGCGACCGGGCATGATCCGCTGGCGACGTGGCAGCGTCTGCTGGAGCGCGGCTTCTTCTCCGAAGGGGCGTTCAGCGCGACCCTGGTACAGGCTACGCCGCTGCTGCTGACCGGCCTCGCCGCTGCCGCCGCCTTCCGCATGCAAACCTGGAACATCGGCGCTGAAGGGCAGCTGTACCTGGGAGCGGTGGGTGCCTCGGGAATCGCCATCGCTTTGCAGAGCCAGTCGGCTGCCCTCGTCATCCCGGCGATGGTCCTGGCTGGACTGGTGACCGGAGCCGCCTGGGCGGCCATCCCGGGTGCGCTGCGGGCGTTCTTCCGCACCAACGAGATCATCACCTCGCTCATGCTCAACTATGTCGGGGGTCTGCTGATCACCTACCTCATCTTCGACAGCCATTCCTACTGGCGCGAGTTGTCGACCTTTACCTCGCGGGTCTTTCCACAGGGCAAATATCTGTCGCCGTCGGCCGCCTGGCCGAGCCTCCAGATCGCCGGCATCGGGGTGCCGTTCGGCTTTTTCATCGGGATGTTTGCCGCGGCCGGCCTCTGGATGTTGTATCGATCAACCCGTTTCGGCTTCGAGGCGCGCGTCATCGGCGACTCTCGCTCGGCGGCGCACTATGCCGGCATCCGGACCCGACGGAAGATCGTCGCCGTGATGGCGCTCTCCGGAGCGTTCGCTGGGCTGGGTGGCGCCAGCGAGATCGGTGACTTTCGTCACGTCCTCGATCCGCGCGGCCTGCAACAGGCGAGCTTCGGCTATGGCGGCATCGTAGTCGCCGCCCTGGCACGCCTCAACCCGTTCGCCGTGATCGTGGTGGCGCTGCTGCTCGGCGGTCTTTCCAACGGCGGCTTCAGCTTGCAGGGAGCGGACTTCCCGGCAGGACTGGTGGGGACCCTCCAGGGACTTATTCTTTTTTGCGCCCTGGCCGGCGAACTACTGGTGCACTACAAGATCCGGCTGGGGCGCCCCGCAGGGGTGTCACACAAGCCGGCCGACGCCGCCCGCGTCGGCGCGGCATGAACAACAGCCTCCTGGTCGTGATCGTGGCCTCCGCCATCTTTTACGGCACGCCGCTTCTCTTCGCGGCCCTCGGCGAGCTGCTAGCCGAGCGTTCAGGGGTGCTCAACCTGGGCGTCGAAGGCATGATGCTGATGGGCGCCGTCAGCGGCTTCTGGGCAGTACAAACCTTTGGTGGGCCTGGTTGGCTCAGCTTGCTGAGCGGGGTCGCGGTGGCCGCCCTGGTAGCGGCGGCAACGTCGCTGATCCACGCGTTTCTTACCATCACCCTCCGCGCCAGCCAGATCGTGTCTGGACTCGCGCTGACCATCTTTGCCGGGGCGACCGGCCTCTCGTCGTACATCGGCCACGTCGCCAACCTGAGCGGGAAGCCGGCCCACCACGAGTTCACCGCGATCGATGTCATGGGATTGGGTGACGCGCCCTTCATCGGCCCGATCCTCTTCCATCAGAATGCCCTGACCTACGCTTCCTGGGCGCTGGTCGGCCTGATCCTCCTGTATCTGTACCGGACCCGACCAGGTCTTCACCTGAGGGCGGTTGGAGAGTCACCGGCGACGGCGGATGCCATGGGCATCAATGTCACAGCGTATCGCTACATCCACACGATGCTCGGCGGCGCCCTGGCGGGGGTCGGGGGCGCCTTCTTCAGCCTGGCGATCACCCCATTCTGGCTCGATGGCATGACCTCGGGCGCCGGCTGGATCGCTATCGCCCTGGTGATCTTTGCCTTCTGGCGTCCGGAGCTGGCGCTGGTCGGCGCCTACCTGTTCGGCGCCTTCAGCAGCCTGGCCTTCACGCTGCAGGCGCGCCAGGTGCATCTACCGCCCGAAGTCTTTTCTTCATTGCCGTACTTGATGACGATTGTTGTGCTCGTGCTGGTATCAAGCGGCTGGGGTCGGCGACGGCTCGGCGCCCCGGCCGCGCTGGGGGTCCCCTACGTGCGCGAAGAGCGCTGAGGCGTGCCGTGACCACCCCAGATCCCCGGATCGAGGCCCTGTTTCGGGAATATCCCGGCCATCCCTACAAGAAGTGGCAGGGCGCTCATTGGCGGCTGCTAAGCCTGGTTGAGCTTGGCGTTACCCAGGACGACGATCGCGCAAGACGCCACGGGTGGCGGGCCGCCATCGCCAGTGCGCATCGAAAGACCGAAAGCTGGCCACACGCCTAACGGCCTGGCAGTGGCCAGACGGCGGGTGGAATTGTGACCCGCGCCCACCCGTTACACACTCCTCGTTTCACGAATCACTGGCCCCCCTGCGCGGCCTGGCGGCCTTTGGCGGCTTCCCAAAAGTGGTGGCATGCGCAGCGGATTTTTTTCTGCGGCACCGGATGTACCGGTCAGAGTCCACTGACAACGTGATCGACCCCGAGTGGCTGCAGCTGCACTGGCCAGCCTACTGCACTACGACGTCCTGCAGGGACTGCGGGCTATCACGGAGGCCGGGTTGGCTGGCGACGAGAGGATCAGCGATGCTCGGGATCATCTCCAGGCGCAGCGCGGGGCCGACGGCAAATGGCGGGCGAATGGCCAATGCGCTGAGGTGCTGCGGGCCGCGGCGGTTAAGGCTCGTTCTCCGAGCGGCTGAGCGCGTCGGTCACCGTCGGACGAGTCAGTAACGGTATCGCCTCACGGATGTATTCCGCACCCGAGCCGACCGTCCACACGACGGCGATCAGGAGCGACCAGACCGGCAAGGTGTAAGGCCCCAGCGGGCTCAGCAGCGCACTCCCGGGCATTGACTGACCCGTCAGCCACCCGCCCTGGCGCGCGTCACCCTCCAGCAAAACCAGCAGCAAGGCAACGATCGTGATCACGGTCTTCGCCTTGCCCCAGCCGCCCGCCGGGATGACGACGCCAAGCGCGGCGGCGTAGCTGCGAAGGCCCGTCACCAGGAACTCGCGGGCGATGATGACGGCAGCCATCCAGCCCGGCGCGACGCGCGCCACCGCGAGGGCGACCAGAAGGACCGTGACGAGCACCTTGTCGGACGTCGTGTCGAGGTAGATGCCAAGCGGCGAGACCAGATGACGACGCCGAGCGATCTCCCCGTCGAGAGTATCGGTGACCGACGCGGCGACGAAGAGGACCGCCGCGATCACGAATCCATAGCGGCCGCCGGAAACCACCAGCGCATAGATGATGGGAGCGACCAGGATCCGGGAGAAGCTCAGCAGGTTGGGCGCCGCCAACAGCGATGGCACGGCGGTATCAGCTCCGCCGAACCGCGACGTGCAGCGCCACGATACCGAACGTCAATGGTTCGACCGCTACGGCGAAACCGATGCGGTCGAGTAGCGCCGATAGTGCTGCTGAAGGCGGAAAGTCCTGCACGGTCTGCGCCAGGTAGCGATAGGCTTGGCGCTCGCCGGCGCTGAAGCGGCCGGCGATGGCGGGCATCACACGCGTGAGATAGAAGCGATACGCGCGCATTAGCAGGCCAGAGGGTGGCGGCGCGAACTCGAGAATGACCAGCCGACCGCCCGGCCTCAGCACGCGGTGAATCTCACGCAGCGCCTGTTCGCGATCAACCAGGTTGCGCAGGCCGAAGCCGATGGTCACCGCGTCGATGCCGGCGTCGGGGTCACTCAGCCGGCTGACGTCGCCGAGACGGAATTCGACCTCCGGCTCGAGTTTGCGGGCCTGCTCCAGCATCGCCTCCGAGAAATCAACGCCAATGACGCGGCCACCCGGGCGGGTATACGAGAGCAGCTCATGAGCTAGCTTGCCGGTGCCGGTGCAGAGGTCCAGCGCGATCTCGCCCGGGTGCAGGTCGGCACGCTCTGCCGCCCGGCGCCGCCAGGCGCGGTCACGATCAAAGCTGAACAACCGATTGCGGACGTCGTAGCCGGGCGCGATCTGGTCGAACATCTGCCGGATCTGTTCGGCCCGCGCTTCCTGCCCCACCCAACGATTATCTTCCGACATCGTGGGCTGGGTCTTCAGGTGGACCCCCGATTGCGGCCCCCGGGCCGCAGGAGTACGGTGATACCGGCATGACCGACCTGGCACGCCCGGTGGGGCTGGGGCTGGCCGCCCGCGGCGACGTCAAGGATGTCGCGGGTTGGGCACGCCGGGCGGAAGACCTTGGCCTCGATTCCGTCTGGGTCCACGACAGCTACTTCGAGCGCGACCCGATCACGTACCTCACCGCAATTGGTCAGATGACGCGGCGCATCGGCCTGGGCGCCGGCGCGCTGAATCCGTATACCCGCCACCCCGTCGTCTTGGCGATGACGATGTCCGCGCTCGATGATCTGGCGCCCCGTCGATGCACCCTGGCCCTCGGCAGCGGATTACCGCTCAGGCTCTCCCAGATGGCGATTCCCTACGACGATACCGTCGCTCGCGTCTCCGAGTCGATCGATCAGATACGGACGCTGTGGCGGGGCGAGCCATTGAAGCTCAATGACAAAGTCCCCCCGCTGCAACCGATGTTCCAGCCTCCGCATCGGATTCCCATCTACGTCGCGGCATACCGGACCGCGTTTCTCGACCTGTGCGCCGAGAAGGCTGACGGTTACCTGGGCCGGCCGGCCGAATCGCTGCCGGCCTACCAAAAGATGCGTCATCGCATCCTCGAGCGCGCCGCCGCCCAGGGACGCGCCGGCGGCGATATCGACTTTCGGGGCTATCTACTGTGTCTGTTCGACGACAGCCGGCGGGAGGCCTTGAATCGGGCGAAGCGCGAGCCCTTCGTGATCTACATGATCTCTGTGCTGAGCGACATCTCGCTGAAGCGCGCCGGCTTCGACCCGCAGCTGCGCACCCAGATTGCCACCGCCTGGCGGGCCGAGGATTACCATCGTGCCGGCGAGCTCATTCCCGATGAGCTGCTCGATGCCTTCATTCTCTGCGGCACTGTCGACCAAGTCGCGGCTCGCGCCAACGCCTATCACGATGACGCCGGAATGGACGTGCCCCTGTTGCAGCCGATCCTTCAGGAGGAGACCCAAGTCAACGCCGTGCTCGACGCCGCCGTCCTTTACGGCACGCGGGTTGCGCGGCCTCCGTCCGCTGAAGCTGTCGAAGTCGGCGCGACTGCCCCACATCCGCTGGAGGCAGGCCGCGTGGGGACGACGATTGCCCGCCGGGCGCAAGGCGCCTGGGAAGTGGTCCGGCCATTCAGCTTTACGGCATCGCTCTTGCCGGTATCGGTTGGCGGCGCCATCGCCTTAGGCCAGGGACGCATGCACTGGCCGCTATTTGTGGCGGCACTCCTCGGTGGCCTCGGTCTGCACATTGGCACGAACGTCATCAACGAGATCTACGATGTGCGTCACGGGATCGACTCCATTACATCGCCGCGAATGTCGATGGCCATCCTCAAGGGCCGGATCAGTGAACGTGGCGCATTCCTAGTTGCCTGGTCGGGCTTCATCCTGGCCTTGATCATGGGCATCTTCCTGACGCTGCATCGCGGCTGGCCGATCGTGCTTCTCGGCCTGATCGGTTTCATCGGCGGCTACTTCTATACCGCGCCGCCATTTCAGTACAAGTACCGAGCCCTGGGGTTGCCCCTGGTTTTTGTTCTCATGGGTCCGGTGATGGTGGGTGGGGCCTACTACGCCGTGACGGGGACATTCGATGCCAATCTTCTCGTGGTATCGGTGCCGGTCGGCCTGTTGGTCACCGCGATCCTGCACGGCAACGAGTGGCGGGACGTCGCCGAGGATACGCGGCACGGGTTCACCACGTTCTCCGCCCAGGTCGGCCGGGACGCCGCCCACTGGGTCTATGTCATGCTGGTGCTGGGGGCGTACGTCGCGGTCGGCCTGGCGGTGATGGTCGGCGCACTGCCCAAGCTCGCGCTCCTGACCCTGCTGAGCCTGCCGCTGCTGGCCTGGATCCTGCGAGACGCCGAGCGCGGGGCCGAGGGTCACCTGCGGGCCATCGCGATGATCGACCTGATGACCGCCCGGCTGCACAGCGCCTTCGGCGCGTTGCTGCTCGTCGGCCTGGTGGCAGGGTCGGGACTCCGCTGAGGCGAGTCCTCGGCGGACTCGCCCTGGCGGCGGCGGTCTGGACAGCCGCCTTTCGCGGTCCCCGTTCCCAATTCTGGCTCCGGATGACGCTCGGCGTTGGCGGCCTCGGTGCTTACGCGCTCCTGCGTGAACCGGCGCTGCGGCTCGAACGGCCGCGCGGGCGTGACCTTGCGATAGGCTTCGGCTCGGCCGCGGCGCTCTACGGAATCTTTCGTGTGGGCGATCCGATGGCTCGTCGGATCATGCCGGGCGGGGCGGGCGAGATTGCCGGGATTTACGCGCTGCGAACGGCCTCTTCCCGACCGGCCATCGCCGCGGCGCTGGCGCTCGTGATCGGACCGGGCGAAGAGCTCTTCTGGCGCGGCCTGATCCAGCACACTTTGCAGCGCAAATTCGGCCGGCTGCGCGGGATGCTGATGACCTCGTCGTTCTACGGCGGTGTTCATCTAGTATCGAAGAACCTGACGCTGACCGGGGCGGCCGCCACCGCCGGCCTCTTCTGGGGTGCGCTTTACGCGCGCGAAGGCCGCCTGACCCCCCTTATCATCAGCCACGTCACCTGGGATATCTGGATCTTCCTGGTGGCCCCGACCGGGTAGAGTTGGACATGCCATCGTTCTCACCGAATTGAAACTGGGGCGGGAGTTGGTCAGCGCCGACGCCATCCAGCGGCGCGTCCTGGAGATGGCTGCGGACATATCCCGAGACTACGCCGGCATCAGCCGGCCGTTGATCCTTCTGCCTGTGCTCAAAGGCTCTGTCTGCTTCGCCACCGACCTCAGCCGCCACATCACGGTGCCAGTGAACTTCGATTACGTCGCGGTCAGCAGCTATGGCGCCGGGACCGAGTCATCGGGACACGTTCAGCTTCTGAAGGACCTGACCATGGACGTCGCCGGACGTGACGTCCTGATGGTCGAGGACATCATCGACACGGGTTTGACCACGTCATTCTTGTTTGAGCATGTGCAACGCCACCGACCCGCGTCCCTGAAGCTCTGCGTTTTACTGAACAAGCAGGACCGACGGATCACACCGGTCCCGATGGCCTACAAGGGCTTCGATATTCCCAATCAGTTCGTCGTCGGTTACGGGCTCGATTTTGACGAACTGTATCGAAACCTGAGCGCCGTCCACGTTCTCGAGCCGTAGACGACCGAGTTACTGGTTCGCGCCGCCCTCCAGGGAGGCGAGCAGCTGCTTGACGACGTTGACCGGGATGGCGAAGCCGACGCCGACATTACCGGCAACCGGGCTCTCGATCGAGTCGTTGACGCCGACGACCTGGCCCTGGGTGTTGAGCAGCGCACCGCCCGAGTTGCCAGGATTGATCGGGGCGTCGGTCTGGATGAGGCCGCTGCGTCCTGACCCCTGGTCAGTCCGGTTGAGGCCGGAGACAATCCCGGCCGACATCGAGCCGGCCAGCCCGAAGGGTGCCCCGATGGCATAAACGGCGTCGCCGACCCGGACGGTGTCGGAATTCCCCAGCGGCACTGGATGCAGGCTGGCGGCCGCCACCGACACCCGAACCACCGCCAGGTCCGCCTTGGAATTGGCGCTCACGAGCGTCCCCGCCGCGCTGCGGCCGTCGTTGAAGGTTACCTGGATTTGGTTGGCGCCGGCGACCACGTGCGCATTGGTCAGGATGTCGCCGTTCTGGTCCAGCACGATGCCGGAGCCGGTGCCCTCCCCCACCTGCCCACGACGCGCGACCTCTGTCGTGATCGTGACGATGCCGGGGACCGCTTGCTTGTAGAGGGCCGCGGCGGAGGTTGGCGTTTGCGCCGGGGCGACGGTGGCGCTCGATGCAGGGCTGGTTGCGGCAACCGGCGCGGCCGTGCGACTGAGCATCACCTCCGCGCCGAGTGCCCCGCCGGCGAGGCCGCCGACGACCACCAGCGCCGCGGCCAGCGCGACCGGAGCGCGCCGACGTTCGCGACCGCCCGCAGGCGGTGGAGCAGGCGGCGGCGGCGCTTCCAGGGAAAGCGGTTCGCTGGCCACGAACCCATCATCGCGCACCAAGTCTCATAAGCAGATGACGCCGAGTTAAGAAGGCGCTAAGACTTTCGGCGTCAGGACGCTTGCAGGGCGTCGGCGCGAGCGTCGGCCAGGAAGGCACCGCGATGACGCAGCACCTCGCCGATTTTCTGGCTCAGCCCGCTGGGCAGCAGCCGCGCCTTGACCAGATATGCGGCGGCCTCCAGCCGCCGAGCCTCCTGGATCAGTTGCGGATTGTCGTCCTCGCTACAGACGACGACCGGGGTGTCACGGGTCCCCTCATCGGCCCGAAGCGCAGCCAGGAGCTGCAGCCCATCCAGCACGGGGACGTGAACATCGAGCAAGACGACATCAGGTTTGAGCTCGCGGGCCAACTGCAGGCCGGTCATGCCGTTTGATGCCACCGCGACTCGGTACCCTTCGAGCTGCAACTTCAGCTGGTAGAGGTCGGCAATATCCGGATGATCTTCAACCATGAGGACGCGGGGTTGGGTTGGCATAGGCTCCCTTGAGGGGCTTCAGCGTAATCTGGAAGCGCGTCACGGTCAAGCCATCGTTTAGGGGGACAAACCGCGGCGGACCGCACTCATGTTTCGACGCAGGCCATCAGGCATTTTCGCGCAGGCTGTTGCGCTAAGGAGAGCTACCAGCGGCCACGCCGCCCTTCGCCGTGTGCGCTTGCCTAGTGGCTGCAGCCGCGGGCGGTGCCGGCGTCACCGCCGGTGTCGAACGAGCTACCGCATGAGCAGCTCGAGACCGCGTTCGGATTGTGGACGGTAAAACCGCCACCCATCAGGCTGTCCACGAAGTCGATCTCGGCCCCCTTGATATAGCGGGCGCTGACCGAGTCGACGAACAGCCGTACGCCGCCAACATCGCTGATGGCATCGCCTTCCTCGGGCCGATCCTCGAAGCCCATTCCGTACGACATGCCCGAGCAGCCGCCCGGTTGGACGAAGACGCGCAAGCCCATCTCCGGCCGCCCCTGCTTCTGCAGGAGATCGCGTAGCTGGGTCAGGGCGGAGTCGGAGATGCTGATCAGCTGGGTATCCTGTTCGATCATTTCCTGAGCCATGTGAGACCCATTATACGGCCGGTCGCAGCCGCGGCCGGTGCTTTCGAGTTGTAACGGACGATGGCCAGCATCTCGTCCCCGGGCCCGCCCACCCACGGGGCCGGCGCTCGGGGCCCTGCCCCAGTCGCTTCGCTGATGGCATCCGACTTGACACGTCGAACCGCGTAGATGTACCGGCGACGACCGCGATAGGTGAAGTAGGGGGGCTGATCGGGATGGCCGGCACGCACCAGGCGATCGATCTGCGCGAACGGCTGATCCCAGTCGATTCCAATCTGGCGAACGGGACCTTCGTAGCTCGCGGCTTCAGATTCATTCGCGACTGGCTTTGCCCCACCCGAGCTCACGCCATCGAGCGTCTCGTCAAGCGCCGACAGGCCTTCCGCAACCAGCCGCTTGCTGAGACTGCCAGCGGTCTCGCCGTCGAAAACGTCCACACGGCGCTGCGCAAGGATCGGACCGGCATCGATCCGAGGCTCCGTGAGGTGGACGGTGATCCCCGCCTCGCGGTCGCCGTTCGCGATCGTCCAGTAAATGGGCTCGGGCCCCCGGTGCCGAGGCAAGAGCGAGGGATGGATATTCAACCATCCCCGAGACGGGACGGCGAGTGTGTCCGATGCCAGGATCTGGTCGAAGCTGGCCATCACGACCAGGTCAGGCTGATAGGCGCGCACCGAGGCAAGAGCGAGGGATGGATATTCAACCATCCCCGAGACGGGACGGCGAGTGTGTCCGATGCCAGGATCTGGTCGAAGCTGGCCATCACGACCAGGTCAGGCTGATAGGCGCGCAGCGAACGCACAAAGGTTTCGGCATTGGCATTGGCCGTGATCTCGACGGGACGGCCGAGGTGGCCGGCAATTCGCGCGATCAGGTCCGTCTTGGGGTGGGTTCGCTGCCATCGTGTGCTACAGACGGCCGCCACGATGTTGACGCGTTTCCCGATCAGGTGCAGCAGGAATGCGGTGCCGTAATCGGACGGGATTCCGCAGAAGACAACGCGTTGCCCGCGCTCGTCGAGTCGCGCGCCGCTGTATGGTCCCCGGGGCACGGCTTCGTAATCGATCGGCACCATCGAGAACTCCGGCTTCGACCAGATCTGACCGGCCAGATCGTCCAGCCAGGGATCTTCGAACGGACGGGGCTCGGCGAGGGCGGCCCCACTCACGCCATGGCCCGGCGGACGATGGGCGGCTCCTGCCCCTCGTCGCCGTAGGCCCAACCGAGCAGGTCCATGACATGCACGACGGGGATGTCGCGGCCGGCCCGCTGCAGTCCCATCGAAATCTGCAGGATGCAGCCGGGATTGGCTGAGGCGATCACCTGCGCGCCCGAGTCGATGATATGCCCCACCTTCGAGGCGAGCGCCGCCTCGGAGATCTCAGGGTGTGTCAGGTTGTAGACCCCGGCGGAGCCGCAGCACCAGTCGGACTCCTTCATCTCCACCAGCTCGAGGCCGGGGATTATCGTCAACGCCTGACGCGGCTGTTGATGCACCTTCTGGCCGTGCACCAGGTGGCACGGATCCTGGTAAGCGACCCGCAATGTGATCCGTCGGGCGGGCGGGCGGAGACCCAGCTCCACGAGGAATTCCGAGGCATCTTTGACCGTTCGCGAGAAAGCGGCGCCCGCCTCGCGCCGCTGCGCGTCATTGCGGAGCTGGAGCTCGTACTCCTTCATGTTCGAGCCACAGCCCGCGGCGTTGACGACGACGGCATCGAGCTGCAGGCCGGTAAAGGCATCCATGGTACGCGCCGCGAGCCGCTCCGCCGTTTGCGCCTCGCCAGCATGCGAAGCCAGGGCACCGCAGCAGAGCCGCGCGTCCGGCACGACCACGTCGCAACCGTTGCGCGCCAGGGCCAGTGCCGTGCGCCGATTCGTGCCATGGAACATCTCGTCCTGGATGCACCCGGTCAGCAGGCCGACGCGGGCGCGGCGTGTTCCCTCCGCCGGGGTCAACGCCGGCAACCGCGGCTGGCGCGGCGCGCTGTCGCCGACCGGCGGGAACGCCGCGAACTTGCCGAGCGGTAGCACCTTCCAGGCGCCGGTGCGGCGCAACAGACCCGGAAGGCGCGCCGCGCGCGCCGCGCGGTAGAACCAGCCGGTGACCCGCAGGCGTCGGGGATGCGGCAACAATCCGTTGAGGAGGATGGCTCGCACCATCCGATCCCGTCGGTTCTGTGGCGGGGTCAGCGCGCGGGCCATCTCCATCACCGATCCGAACTGGACACCCGAAGGGCAGGCCGTCTCGCAGGCTCGACAGTTAAAGCATTGATAGACGTGCGCCTGGAATCGCGGGTCGTCGAAGGCCACCAACCCGAGCGCGGCTTCTTTGATCTGCCACATGCGTCCGCGCGGGCTGTCGCCCTCGTGATGCAGGATTCGGAAGGTAGGACATTTCGGGAGGCAGAGTCCGCAGTGGATGCAGTCGCGCACCAGGTCCATGTCGATGCCCGCCGCCGGGCTCGGTACACCGTCGCGGTCGATTTGCCGCTTGAAATCGAGGGTGGCCAGCTCGGTCATCGGTGGTTAGATCCCACCAACGAACCGCCCGGGGTTCAAGATGCCGTTCGGGTCAAGGGCCTGTTTGAGCGCGCGCATGATCGGAAAGCCTGGCGGGGGCGGTCCCCAGACGTCGAGTTCCTTTTTGACCGCGGCCGGCGCCGCCGCCACGATGACCTGGCCCTGGTCGCCGCCAGCGGTTCGCAGCCGCCGCAGGATCGATGCTGCGAAAGCCGCCGGGACCCGCACGTCGACCAGGCCTGCGGCAGGCTGGGCCATCACCTGGGAATCCTCCGGCAGAACACCGAAGATCGCGTGGATGGCCGTCAAGGGAACGATGGCGCGCACGACGACCAGGTCCCCATCGGGCGCCGACCAGTCCCGGGCAGCGTGCCAAAAGCGCGACGGAACGTCGTCGCCCTCCACTCGGCCCCCGGCCGCGCGGATGAGGCTGGTGGCCTTGTCCCGCGCCGCCTCGACTTCGCGGGCATACCCTTCGAACTTTAGGGCGAGTGTCCATCGCCAGTCAGCGGTCATCCCGCAATCCTTCAGCGCGCTCTGGTCGAGCACCACGGCGGCCGCCGGCGCGAGATACTGGCGTGCCAGCGCTGTTCCCGTGTCGACTGCGGCTGCCGGAGTGTCGAGGTGGGCGATGAGCGTCGCCTCGACCTGCGGTCGAGTCTGAACCTTGAAGTTCACCTCAGCAATGACGCCGAGCGTGCCAAGCGCGCCGATGTGCAGCTTCATCAGGTCATAGCCGGCGACGTTCTTCACCACCTTGCCACCGGCTCGGGCCAGCTTTCCCGACGGATAGGCGACCGCAATCCCGATCACCCAGTCGCGGACTGTGCCGTAGCGCGCGCGCCCGAGCCCATTGGCGTTCGCCGCCAGCATCCCACCGACCGTGGCGCGATCCGGATGAGGCGGCTCCAGCGGAAGACGCTGCCCCTGCGCCAGCAGCGCCTCCTGCAAGTCTCGCAGTCGCATACCAGCCTCGACCCGGCAGGTAAGGTCGGCGGGCTCATACTCCAGCAAGCGGCTCATCCGTTCCGTCGAGAGGGCGACCTCATAGCGTCGCGGCGCGGCGCCAAGCCGCATCTGCGTTCCGCCGCCCCAGATCACGACGGCGGTGGGGGCCAGGTCACAGAGCCGCAGTCCGCGCGCCGCGTCCTGCGCATCAGCCGGACGCACCACCCTGGACGGCAGCAGATCGTCGACACGAAACGGTTGCTGTTCTTCGACCGTGATCTCATGCCCGGGCAGTGCCGCCACGCGCGCGTTCAGACCCATATTTCGTCCCCGCCCGCGACGTTGGCCGCCCGTCGTGGTGCATGGTCCGGCGCTCTCGATGGCGCCGAGCCCTCGACCACTTCGCCCGGGAAGACTTTTCCTGGATTCATCAGGCCGTGGGGATCGAACACATGGCGGATCCGATCCATCACCTCGAGATCATCGTCCGAAAAGATGTATCGGATGTTCTCCCGCTTCTCCAGCCCGATTCCGTGCTCCCCGGTCACCGATCCGCCGGCGTCCGCGCACAGCTTCAAGATCTCGTCGCCGATCCGAAGGACGGCCTCGTACTGGCCGGGCTTGAACGCGTCGAACAGCACGAGGGGATGCAGGTTGCCGTCGCCCGCGTGAAAGACGTTGCAGATCTTGTAGCCGGTACGGGCACTGATGGCATCGATTTTTGCCAGCGTTTCGGGCAACTTGGTGCGGGGCACGACGCCGTCCATGACGTAGAAGTCCGGCGATAACCGGCCCATCGCCGAGAACGCTCCTTTGCGTCCCTTCCACAGTGCCTGGCGCTCAGCCTCGTCCTTGGCGACGCGAACCTCACTCGCCCCACTCTCGCGGCAGACCTTCGCCATCCGCTCCCCCAATTCCTCGACCAGCTCTGGAATGCCATCGACCTCCAGGAGGAGGACGGCGCCGGCATCCAGTGGATAGCCGGCATGGGAGGCGGCCTCGATCGCCTGGATCGAGAGTTTGTCCATCATCTCGATGGCTGCTGGAAGGATGCCACTCCGCACGATGGCGGAAACGGCGTTACTGGCGGTTTCGACATCCGGGTACACCGCCATCAGCGTCTTCTGCACCGGCGGGAGCGGCTGGATCTTGACCCAGATCTTGGTAGCGATCCCCATGGTGCCCTCCGACCCGACAAACAATCCGGTCAGGTCGTATCCGCTCGCGCTACCGGCCTTGCGTCCGCCGACCTGGACGAGTTCGCCAGACGCCAATGCAAGCTCGAGCCCGGTCACGTGGTTGACGGTGACGCCATAGAGGAGGGTATGGGGACCCCCGGCGTTGGTACCGACGTTGCCGCCGATGGTGCAGGCGCCCTGGCTGGATGGGTCCGGAACGTAGTAATAGCCGTGCGGCCGCAGCGCCTGGCTCAGGGATAGATTGACGACGCCGGGCTCCACCACCGCGCGTAGATTGTCGGCGTCGATCTCCAGGATCCGATCCATCCTGGCGAAGGTGATCACGACACCGCGCTGGACCGGCACCGTCCCGCCGGCCAGGCTGCTGGCGGCGGAGCGGGCGGTGATCGGCACCTCCGCATCGGCGCAGATCTTGACTACCTGCGCCACCTCGGCGGCCGTTCCAGGAATCACGACAACGTCAGGCAGCGCCGTCTCGGGGCTGGCATCGTACTGGTAGAGCCGGACTTCATAGGGATCGGCAAAGGCGTAGCGGTCGCCGACGACGGCGCGAAGCCGGCCCAGCAGTCGCTCGCGAGTGGCCGCATCCATCCTGTTCAAGCCTACCCCCCCACCCCGACCCTCCCCCGCAAGGGGGGAGGGAGCAACGTGTCTGCTAACTGAGCGTTGGGATGATCCCCGGGATCAGGTAGACCTCGATCATGGCGACGATGCCGACGGCGGCCGTGAGGATCAGGCTATAGCCGATAGTGCGGCGGAAGATCTCGCCCTCCGCGCCTACCCGGTTGACACCCGCCGCCCCGACGGACAGATTCTGGGGGCTGATCATTTTGCCCATCACGCCACCGGAGGAATTCGTCCCGGCGGTCAGGATTGGGTTGAGGTGGTGCCCGCCGATCACGATCTGCTTGGCGGTGATCGCCTGCATCGGGCCGAACAGCGTGTTCGATGCGGTGTCGCTCCCGGTCAAGAAGACGCCCAGCGCGCCGATGACGGCAGAGAAGAAGGGGAAGAATCCGCCAGCATTCGCCATCAGTAACGCAAGGGTGGACGTCATGCCGGAGAAGTTCATGACCGCGGCAATCCCCAGGATGAACGCGATGGTCATGATGGGGAGGGCCAGCTGGCGCAGCGTGCGTCCATAGGTCGTAAAGAACAGCCGCAACGGCGCACCTCGGATCGCCATCACGATGAAGGCGAAGATGCACGCAAAGAGCACCAGGCTACCGGCCGCCGACAGGAAGTCCCAGGTGAAGGTGACGGGATATGGCGTGGACTTGGTGACAATCTTCGGTTCCTGGAAAATCTCGGGCTTGGGCTTGGCCGAGGTGCCGCTGTAGCTGCCGGGCCACTGGAACCGCCAGAACGGAAACTTGAAGGCGCCCGCGTCCTTCGTCGGACTGGGGCCGATCCATGGATTGGGACAAAGCTTGTATGCCGGCTGGCCGCACTTGAAGTCGGCGGTGATGTTCGCCGGGGTGTGCAGCGCGTTCTTGACATTGCCGGGTGGACTACCGGAAAAGAATGGCAGGTTGCCCATCTGGCCGATCAAGATCACCACCACCAGGATGACGTACATCATGTAGGCGCGCACGATCCGGCCCGGCGGATCGACGGCCTGGGCAACCGCGGCGCCGACGCTTCGAAGCCGGGCCGTGCCGCCGGCCGCCGCCGCGTCGCGATCGGCGGCGAAGCCCCAGAGCGTCCGCGGCTTCCAGACCCGAAGTAACAGGGCGACGGCCGCCATCGACACCAGCGCGGCGAGCACATCGGTGAGCTCGGGGCCGATGAAATTCGAGACCAGGAATTGCACGATGGCGAAGACAACCCCGGCCGCTAGCACGGCCGGCAAGACTTCGAGCATTCGCCGCCAGCCGGCGAGGACGACGATCAAGAAGGCCGGGATGATGATGGAGAACACCGGGAGTTGCCGGCCAACCATGGCCGAGAGCGCCAGCGTCACAGGCGTCTGATCCGCGGCGCCGTGGCCGATGATGGGGGCGGTCAGCAGCCCGAGGGTGACGACCGGGATGCCGATGGATCCAAACGCCACCGGCGCGGTATTGGCAAGCAGGGCGAGCACGGCCGCGCTGATGGGCTCGAATCCGAGGCTGGCCAGGATCGCCGCTGAGATGGCGACCGGGGCGCCGAAACCGGCGATGCCTTCCATGAGAGCACCGAAACAGAAAGCCACCAGCAGGGCCTGGACACGCCGGTCTTCCGTCAAACGCGTGAGAGAGCGCCGGATGACATCGAAGTCGCCACTGGCAATGGTCAGGTTGTGGAAGAAGACGGCGTTGAGGACGATCCAGCTGATTGGCCACAAGCCATTTGCCATGCCCTCGGTGGTGGCCGAGGCATCGAGACCGAGCGGCATCCCCCAGACCAGGGCAGCGAGCACAGCCGCGGAGAGCATCGCCACCAGTGCCGAAATCCAGGCTGGCAGACGCAGCACGGCCAGCATGATGAACAGGATGTAGAGCGGGACCCCAGCAATCAACGCTGACAGCGCGATATTGCCGCCGACCGGATCGTAGACCTGATGAAACGCGAGGACCGCAAGCGCCTCGTTCATGACGAGGGTACCTCCTTCCCCCGCTTCGGTTCCACCTAAGGGTTACATATTGTGGCTTCGGCGCGCCACAATTGGCGGGGCATGGCAGAGTCGACGACGCCGGCAGCGGCCATCGATGCGCCTCCGGTCCGGGCCGAGGACTTCGAAGTCGCGGCGCGCGCGATCCTGCCCAAAGGGATCTACGACTATTTTGCCGGGGGCGCCGAGGATGAAGCCGCCCTCGCCGGGAATCGGGCGGCCTTTGCGCGCTGGCGGTTTCGGTACCGGGTGCTGACGGGTGCGTCAGACCCCGATCTCAGCCTGGAATTGCTCGGCCAGCGCTTCGCCATGCCCGTCCAACTGGCCCCGGCCGCCACTCAGAAGATGGCCCATCCAGATGGGGAGCTGGGCGCGGCAAAGGCCGCGACGGCTGCCGGCGTGGTCTACTGCCTGAGCACGCTGTCCACGACATCGATGGAGACGGTCGCCAGCGCCGCGGGCGTGCGCTGGTTCCAGCTTTATGTGTTTAAAGACCGCGGCATCACGACCGAGCTGGTCGACCGGGCCGCCGCCGCCGGCTACCAGGCGATCGCCCTGACGGTCGACACGCCGATTTTGGGACGGCGCGAGCGTGACTTGCGCAATGCCTTCGGCATGCCGGCAGGTTTTCAGTACGAGAACCTGGTGGGGCCCCTCGCCAGAGCTGGGCCGGCGGATCTGGGGCAGTCCGCGCTCGCCCAGTACTTCAGCTTCCAGCTGGATCACGCCCTGACGTTTAAGGATCTCGAATGGCTCGCCGGTCACACCCGCCTCCCGGTACTGGTTAAGGGCGTGGTGCGGGCCGACGATGCCCGGCGTAGCGTCAGCGCCGGAGCCCGGGGCGTCATCGTCAGCAACCACGGTGGCCGCCAGCTGGACTACTCGATCGCCACCCTGGACGCGCTGCCGGCGGTCGTCGACGAGGTCGGCGGCGACGTGCCGGTGTTAGTCGACGGTGGCATCCGACGGGGGACCGACGTGCTCAAGGCGCTTGCGCTCGGGGCCCGAAGTGTCATGATCGGTCGTCCCTACTTGTGGGCGCTCGCGGTTGGCGGCGGTGACGGCGTCCGCGGTCTCCTCGAGATCTTGCGGGAGGAGATCGCTGTCTCGATGAGCCTGCTTGGCGTCCGCCGTCTCGACGAGCTGACCCCGGACCTGCTGGCAGGGCCCTAGCGGAGCGCGTCCCGGCGCGTACGCGTCAGGCGCTGCCGGCGGTCGTTTCCCGGGCGACGGTATCGAGGATCGGCTGGACCGTCTTTGCCTGCCAGGCGGCGGCGCCGCTCTGGCCGGCCGCGAAACTGGCGGCCAGCTGGTCACGGGCGGAGGCCAGCGTCCGGCCTACCTGCTGAGCCTGCTGCGCCTGGTTGGCGGCCGAGGCGAGGCTGTACTGCTGCGCGGCGATGGAGACGCCCAGCATGGCATCGACCCATTTGGTCCAGAGCGGATCAAGGAGGGCCTCCGGGTCGCCTGATGGACTCTGCTGGGACTTGAGATCGGTCGTGATCGTCGATGCCGTCCGGGCTGCGTTGGTCCAGTCTCGGGCGCTGAGGCTCGCGTTCATGCTGGCGAGGCTCTGCGAGTTCTGGCTCATATGCTCGGCGAGCGTCAGTTGCAAGGTGGCCGCGTGGGACAGCTTGATGGACGTGGTCAGCGCTTTTTCGAGGTGCTGCGCGGCGGCCCGATCCGGGGCGATGAATGTCGGGGCGTGAAACTGGAACGGCAGGCCATCCGCCTGCGCCATGTAGGCCTGGGCGGCCTGCACGTGGCTGAGCGCGTCGTCCGCCGACCGTTCGGTGCGCTTCGCCAGCGCCAGGTCCGCCGACAGGCGATCTGGGCTCAGACCCATGGCGCCTTTTGGCGAGAGGTCGGCCCAGAGCCCGGCAACCGCGGTATTAACCTCGGTCGTCCCCGTTCTAGCCAGGACCAGCTCATTGGCTTCCATTTGGGCCAGTTTGGCGACCTGTTGCGGCAGCAGGACTTCCAGGAAGGCACCGATGGCACCCACGGCTACCAGGAAGACGAGCAAGGCAAAGATCCGTGTGCCCCACGAGACCCGGCGGGCCGGCCGGAACACTCGGCGTGCCGGAGCCGGTCTTGGGAGGGCCACGAACAAGTAACGCGGGCCGTAAGCCTGCTCTTGCCCACCGCCCTCAAACGCCGACGCACCGATCTGTGACGGTCCTGTGGCGGAGCGTCAACCGAGGTGACGCTGGCGGCGATCGTCGCTCGGGACGTGCGCAACCCTGTGCTAGAGTGAATTTTCCTTAAAAGAAATGGCCTATATCATCACCGAAACCTGCGTCGACCTGAAGGACAGGTCCTGTGTCGATGTCTGCCCCGTCGACTGCATCATCGACGGCGGCGCCGAGGACCGGATGCTGGTCATCAACCCGGATGAGTGCATCGATTGCGGAGCCTGCGTCGATCCCTGTCCGGTAGCCGCGATTTATCCCGAGGACGAGGTGCCCGCCGAGATGAAGCGGTTCATTCCCTGGAATTTCGACTACTTCAAGAGCGACGAGGACAAGGCTCGGGTACGGGCGGAGATCAACGCTGCCTACCCTGAGAAGCGCAAGACCGAAGTCTCATAGCCAATTGGTCAGATACAACCAGTCATGGGGTTGCTTCGTGGCCAACGTTCCGTCGCGTCCGGACCCACCACATAGATGGCGAGGTCGTCGTCGGAAGGACTCAGGAAAAGCTGAACCGACCCGTGCTGGTATCCGGTTGGTAAGGCGTCCCCAGGAAGGGTCGCCCGAAGAACAAGCTTCTCACTGATGTAACCACTCTTGACCACGCCGTCGGGGTCCCGGACGTACTGGCGAGCCTGGCTCGAGCCCACCCAGTGGTTACCTGGCGGCCAGCCCACGGTGAGAAACGTAACGGACTGCCAGTTGCAGTGCTTTCCACCTGTCGAGACGTCGAGCTCTTGCGGTGACACGGCTTGCCCATTCCGCGTCCACGTGTAGCCCGGGTAATCAGGCGGGTAGTCAAAGAGAGCCGCCACGGAGGTCTTGCCAACGCCAAGGCGGTTGGCGCCCCACGCGAGCAGCAGCAGCGCAACAATTCCGAGAAGCACCGGGTAGGCCGTCCTTCGGTACGGCAGCCGGCTCGACGTCGGTATCAAGAACGCTGAACGAACGAACAACGGAGTCTTTCGCGAGGGCTTTCGCTACCCCATTTCGTCGAAGAGCGGAAGAGACCAGGACGTGTTTTGCGTGAGCCAACCGAGCTCCCGGTAGAGACGTCAGCGGCCGGTGAAACGGCTAGTACCCGCCTCTGTCTATGGCGTCCGCATCTCCCAGTGCTCTCCCTCGTCGACCGTTTGAGCCAGCGCACTCTCCTCTGCTTGCCCGTCGCCCGCGGACCACGTGCCGGCGATGATCCAACCGGACTGGGCGGTTATGAAATCGAGCACGAGTACGGAGCGCTGGCCGAGGCTGAGCGAATGTCGAGCCCAGGAGCGTCCACCGTCATGGGTGACGAAGATATCGCCACCACTCGCGATCCACCAATCCTGCCGATTCAGAAATTGCCATGTCAGCGGTTGGCGGAAGCTCCCGGTCGCGGGTAGCCGGATTTCGCTCCACGAGCGGCCGCCATCGTCTGAAAGATAGGCAAAAAGCACCAGTGGATACCCTTCTGCAGGCACCGTCTGCGGGCCGCCGCTCGGTTGCGGTACAAGGGTGATCTCCATCGGCAACACGCCCTGGCCTGGTCCAAAGAACTGTGGTCCACCAGGGGCCGCGTTGCCGCTGACATACACGCCCGCCGGCGCTGGTAACGTCCCTTGTTTCCATGTCAAACCACCGTCGTGGGTCACCCAAAGGATGGCATTGCCTCCGGCGCTATCGGCCACCAGCCAGCCGGTGTCGGCGTCGCTAAAAGCGAGACTGTCCTTGTCGCCGTTCATGGTCAAGCCAGGCGAAGCGCTGTTGAGGTCTACGTGGGCCACCTGGAGCCAGGTCGAGCCACCATCATTGGTTCGAAAGATGGTGGCCGTGGACTGGCTCATCGCGGCGTTAACGTCAGCGAGCAACCAACCGTGCTGCGCATCAATGAAGCTGACCGGCGATCCGGGCGCGGGGATACCTGGGAGCGCCAACGCCTGCCAGCTGCTTCCGCCACTGGTCGTCCGGTAGAGGACCGGCTTGCCGTCGCTGCCCGCGCGGTTGAGCACAAGTCCGTGAGTCTCGTCGACGAAGAGCAGACGCACCTCATTCCCCGGAACGGTGGCTCGCGGCTGTGCCGACCAGGCCAGCTGCGAACTCCAATGCCGGCCCCCATCGCTGGTGTGAAGCAGGCGGCGGGAAACCGTTTGATCGGCATGCATGGAGCCGACGACCACCCACCCAGCGTCTGGCGAAACGAAGCGAATTGCCTCGACAACTCCCGTCGAGCTTAGTGAGGGCGACGCTGTCGACGCTGGGACACCCGGCCTGTCGAGGCCAGCCGTCTTACCCAGCCCAAGGCGGCTTGCGCCCCAGACGGCGAGCAGAACCGCAGCCGCGGCGATAAACAACGGCACGATCGCCCGTCTCCTCAGGACATGTCGCCAAACGCCGCTTGCCATCGACGATATGAGTGAGTAACGGAGTCCAGCGAGTCTGCCTGCGGCTCGGACGACCGCGACGCGGGTGCTTACGCTAGCTCGTCGAAGAGCGGCGTGACATCGCGCTGGTATAACGGCAGGTCGATCAAGGGGTGGTCCTTGAGCGCCGGAACCTTGTCGGCGAGCTGCTCGTCATAGGTCGGAAGGTCGATCTTGTAGAAGAGGCCGACGGCCAGGCTGTCGCCGGTCTCGTACGACGTCTGCAGCGCCCGGGTCTTCTTCTGCACCACCTCGTCGAGGTTGCCGGGATCCCTGACGACCGGGTCCCAGCCGGCATCGGCATCCAACCGGCGGAGCCGCGTTCGACCGATGTCCTCCCCGGCGTACCACTCCTTGGTTCGCAGGTCGTTGTACACCGGGCAAGTCTGGAAGACATCGAGGAAGGAGGTGCCTTTATGTTGGATGGCCTGCACGATCAAGGAGACGAGGGACTTCACATCGAGGGCATAGCCGCGGCCGATCCATGTGTAGCCGGCGCCCAGCGCCACCGCCAGCGGATTGACGCCTTCCTGGATCGAGGGATCGGGCATGGACTTGGTCTGCAGTCCCTTGCCCAGGGTTGGTGAGGCTTGCCCTTTGGTAAGTCCGTACACGCCGTTGTTGAAGACGATATAGGTCATGTCGAGATTCCGGCGGCCGCTGTTGACGAAGTACCCGGCACCGATGCCATAGCCATCACCATCGCCTCCAACCGCGACCACCGTCAGCTGATGGTTCGCGAGCTTCGCGCCGGTTGCCACCGGTAGCGCCCGGCCATGCAGCGTGTGCAGGCCATAGGTATCGACGTAGTGGGGCGTCTTCCCCGAACAGCCGATGCCCGAAATCATGGCGATTCGATGCGGCGGGATCTGCAGCTGAAAGAACGCCTGCTGGATCGAGCTCAGGATCCCGAAGTCCCCGCAGCCCGGACACCAGTCGACGTGGACCTCGGTCTTGTACTCCTGGAGGCTGAATTTCTTGGGTGGGGTGGCCGTCTCAGGCATGCGAAACCATGACCTCCTTTGTCCGTTCCGACAACACCTCGTGGACTCCGCCGACGATCTCGTTCCGCGAGAACGGCCGGCCGTCGTATTTCAGGACCCGATGATCGAGCGCGATGCCGGTCTGCTCCCGGATGAGCGCGCCAAGCTGCCCCGAATAGTTCGCTTCAATCAGCACGGCGCGCTTGGCATCCCGGAGCATAGCTTCGACTTCCTGGGCCGGGAACGGCCGCATCAGGCGCACCTGGAGAAAATTCACCGAGAAGCCGTCCAGCTCGAGCTCGGTCATTCCATCGAGGATTGCGCCCTTCGTGGTACCCCAGCCGACCAGGGTCAGGTCCGCGCGCCTCGGGCCGTGCAGCTTGAACTTGAAGGACTCCGGGATCTCGCGGGCGGCGGTCTGCAGCTTGACCATCCGCTTGCGCATCATGGTGATCCGGTTCTCGATGCCTTCGGTGATATGGCCTTCGGGGTCATGCTCATCGCTGGTGGTCGAGAAGATACCGCCCGCCGTTCCGGGCAGCGCGCGCGGGCTGATGCCATCCGGCGTGATGGCGTGGCGCCGGTAGCCATTCTTTTCGGGGCTGACCGGCTGGTACACGAGGCCCCGATCGATCTTGAGCGTGCTGGTGTCGAGCCTGTCGGTCGTGAACAACGAGGAGGCCAGGAATTTTTCCAGCAGCACGATTACCGGCACCTGGTAGCGGTCGGCCCAGTTGAAGCTCTCGAAGCTGTCATTGAAGGCCTCCTCGATGTCGCCGGACGCGATCACGATGTGCGGGAAATCACCGTGGGCGGGATGGAGGGCGAACTGCAAGTCGGCCTGCTCGGTTCGGGTGGGCAGCCCGGTTGAGGGACCGCCACGCTGCCAGAGGAAGACCACCGGGCCGGGCGCCTCGGTGATCGCCGCGAATCCGAATCCCTCCGACATCAGGGCAAAGCCGGGACCGGCGGTGGAGGTGGCCGCCCGAATCCCCATGTGAGCCGCCCCGATGGCCATATTGATACTGCTGATCTCGTCCTCGGCCTGCACTACGGTCAGCTGGTACTGGGGGCCTTTGGCCTCCAGGTACACGCTCTCGTCGGTGGCCGGGCTGATCGGGTAGTAGGTCTGAAGCCCGAGCCCGGCTTTTAGCTTGGCGATCCCAACTGCCTGGACGCCTTTGATCAGGATTCGCTTCTGGCGCTGCTCGGCAGGCAATGCAGACAATTGCCGCGCGGGCCGCGCGCTGAAGTGGCTTCGTGCATAGTCGGCTGCGGCTTTGACCGCCTGCACATTCATCTCGGCGGCCTCGGCCTTGCGTCCCTTGAACTCGTGACGGATGGCGTCAAAGACGAGCTCATCGTCGTAGCCGGCCAGGCCGATCGAGGCGCCCAGGGCCACTGTATTGCGCATCACGATGTACTTGCGCGACTGGCCACCCTTTCCGACTTGCTTGAGGGCCTCCTCGAGGACCTCGAAGAACGGGATCGGGTAGAGGTGGACGTCGTTCCGCTGGAATTGCGCCGGATCGATCTTGAGGTCGGCGTCGTAGACGATGCCACCTCCGGGCGAGACCCGATGGACATGGCCGGTGTGACTGGGATAGTGTTTGCGTTCCTGGGCATCGCCGAA
The DNA here is from genome assembly GCA_005881175.1 of Chloroflexota bacterium. Lineage (GTDB taxonomy): Bacteria > Chloroflexota > Dormibacteria > CF-121 > CF-121 > CF-13. The sequence continues at coordinate 22,611 of VBEN01000015.1, read as the reverse complement.
GAGGGTTTCCTGGTCGAGCGCCACCAGCATGTGGATCTCGTCGATATGCGAGCGGACCGGCACCGGCGCCGCCGTGACCCGGTAGTAGCTGTGCTTCCCCATGATGTTCGAGTGGAACTCGATATTGGCGAAGACATGCAGGCCACCGCGCATCAGCGCTTTGGCATAGATCTCGGCCGAGGCATTGATGCCTCCACCCTGAGGACCGCCGATGACCCAGGACAGTTCCCGGCGGCTGAGTTCAGTAGGCACGACCAGCGCTGATTTTAGCGTTTGACCAGATTCCCGGGTTCCTCAAGGCGCAGCGGTGGCAGAGAACGGTGTTGCCTCTTTGGCGGGCACAGCCTGAATATAGAGGGAGATGGAGCAGCTTCGACAGGTCGTACTCGTCCTCATTGCGGTCGGCGCAGTAATCAGCCTTGCTGCGATCGCAAGCGCGTTATATGAGTTCAGAACCGGCCGCCTCGTCCGCTACCCCTTTCGCCGCAAGCTTCCCGCGACACCGGAGGACGTTCGAAAGAACGGCCTCGCGCTCGTTCTCAATGACCTCGGGGTCTTGCTGGTCGACCTGATCGCTCTTTCAGGCCTGCTTCTGGAGGGCGCTCGTTACGACCCAGTTTTGGGCGTGAGCTATCTCACCACCGGGGCTGCGGGATTCGCGGGTGCATTCCTGTCGATGCTCACCTCGCTCCACCTGAGGGGCGACGTGCGGTACCAGGAGCGCCAGAAGCCGCGGATGCCGTCGCCTCAGGCCTAGGCCGCGTTCGGGACGACCTTCAGCCGTTTCGGCCGGACGAAACCGCTGTCCGGGGCCGGGTCGAAATAGCTAAGCGGCACCGCGTTGCCGGTCGACTCGAGCACTTCCATGATCCGCGGGATTGCCCCGGTCGCAGTGAGCATTCCGGTGACCTTGCCGTTCTCGTAACCGGTCTGCTTGTAGACGAAGATGTCCTGCAGAGAGATCTGATCGCCCTCGATCCCCATCACCTCGGAGATGTAGGTGATCTTCCGGGTGCCGTCTCGCAACCGGTTCTGCTGGATGATGATGTTGATCGCCGACGCGATCTGCTCCCGGATGGCGCGGGACGGCAGTTCCATGCCGGCCATCAGGACGAGCGTCTCGAGCCGGGAAATCGTGTCCCGCGGCGTGTTCGAGTGAACCGTGGTCAGCGACCCATCATGACCCGTGTTCATGGCCTGGAGCATGTCCAGGGCCTCGCCGCTGCGGACCTCTCCCACGACGATCCGGTCGGGCCGCATTCGGAGGGTGTTGATGACCAGGTCGCGAATGCTGACCCCACCCTTGCCTTCTACGTTGTTGGGCCGCGATTCCAGGTTGATCACGTGGATCTGACGCAGCTGCAGCTCGGCAGCGTCCTCAACGGTGATGATGCGCTCGTCGGAGGGGATGAAGCTGGAGAGCACGTTGAGCGTCGTGGTCTTTCCCGACGAACCGCCGCCGGCCACCACGATGTTCATTCGCGCATTGACGCAAGCTTTGAGAAAGACCGCCATCTCGTCGGTCAGCGTCTGATTCTTGATCAGGTCGGTGATCTGGAGTGGGTCCCGGCGCATCTTGCGGATCGTCATCGATGCGCCCCTCACCGCCAGCGGCGGGATGATCACATTGACTCGGGAACCGTCTGGAAGACGGGCGTCGACCATCGGCGAGCTTTCGTCGACTCGCCGGCCGACTCCGGTAACGATGCGCGAGATGATCTGCATCAGGTGGGCATCGCTGTCGAACTTGATGGCCGCCCGCTGCATCTTGTTCCCGCGCTCGATGTAGACCTTGTTGGGACCGTTGACCATGATGTCGGAAATCGTCTCGTCCGCCAGCAACAGGTCGAGCGGGCCGAAGCCCAGGATGTCGGCGAGGAGTGCCCCCAGCAGCCGGTCGCGGGTCTGGGTAGTCAGCGTGACCCGGCGGGCGCTCAGGTAGGCGTCGAGCACCTCGGTCGCCCGCTGGCTGATGGCCTCACGGTCGAGCTCGTTCGCCCGTTCACCGAGTTCGCCGATGATCCGGTCATGGACCGCGGCCTTGATCCGGTGCAGCCGCTCGGCCTCTGGCAAGTCGCTGAGGTTGGCGTTGGCGGGCGCCGGTTTGGCCTCCACCGGAGCTGGCGCTGGGCGGGCGGCCGCCACCCGGTCGGCGAGCCTTGGGGCGGGCGTCGCAGCCGGTGGCGGAGCTGGCACGACGACCGGCCGCGGGGCCGAAGCCGGCACCGAAACCGGGGGTCTGGGCACGATCGGCCGCGGCGCCGCTGGCGGGACGGCTGGCCGGACCTGGACCGGGGGCCGGGCCTGGGCTGGCAACTGGCCTGGCGGCGGGCTGTAGGGGGCTGACCGTGTGGGCGGCGGTGAGGGCGGGTTCTGCCGGGCTGGCGGACCCGAAGGCGCGGCGGGGGGCTGGCTCGGCCGTGCGGGCGCCTTGGGGGCCGGGGGCGGCGATCCGGGTTCGCCCTGGGATTTCTGAATACGTTCGAGCAGCGACAAGCGGTTCTTTACCCCCAGTTCGTTTGAATTGGCGAACCGAGCCGAATGCTACGTAGCGAGCCTTACGAACCAAACTGCGTGCGGGTAACAGGCCGATGGCACAGCTGCCACAGCTACTGACAGTGGTGGTGACTTCGAATTCGCAGGAATAGGGGACGGATTCCGATTTGCTGGGAAGGCACCAACTTTCTGGGAGGTCGCATTTAGATGTCGTTATCCAAGATCTTTTTGATCATTGCGCTGATCTGCTTCATCCTCGACGCGCTCGCCGGCCGCATGAAGTTCAGGGCGCCGTTCGGTCTACTGCCCGGTGGCCTGGCGTTCCTGGCCGCGTCGTTCTTGTTCTAGCCGGCCGTTAGAGGAAGCCAAGCTCCATCTTGGCGTCGTCGCTCATCATGTCGGCGCTCCAGGGCGGCGAGTACACGAGCTCAACCGTACACGCGTTGACGCCCGGGACTTCTTCGACCTTCACCTTCACCTCGTCGAAGAGGTCCTGGGCCCAGGGGCAGCCGATCGCGGTCAGCGTCATCTTGACCAGGACGTTGCCTTCGTCGATGTTGATCTCGTAAACCAGGCCCAGCGACATGATGTCCAGCCCGATCTCCGGATCGCGGCAGGTCGCGAGCTGGGCCTCGACCTGCTGGCGCAGATCGCCCGAAGCCGGTGCCTGGGTCGTTTCCATGATGTCCGCCATAGTCAAATCTTAGTCCGGCACCTCGATGAAGAGATCGCCGTTCTCGATCGTTACCGGGAAGGTCTTCGCGGGGATCACCGCCGGCAAGCCGGTCACCTTGCCGGTGCGGACGTCGAAGCGCGAACCGTGCCGCGGGCACTCGACCGACATCTCCCAGAGCTCGCCCTCGCAAAGCGAGTACTCCTCGTGCGTGCAGGTGTCGCCGATGGCATAGAAGTTGTCGTCTTCCGCGTGCACCAAGCAGACCGGCTCGCCGTCGACCTCCACACGCATCATCGACTCCTTGGGAAGCTCACTCGTCGATGCGACTCTCTGGCGAGTCACGCTAGTCAATGCGCGCAGACAACTCCTGGTCGACGGCGTCGCGCACCCGGGCGACCGGCAGTCGATCCAGGACCTCGCCCAGGAACCCCTGGACCAGCATCCGCTCCGCAATCGGCCGCGGAATGCCGCGACTCTCCAGGTAGAACAGATGCTCCGGGTCCACCGGGCCGACCGTTGCGCCGTGGCTGCAGCGCAAGATGTCGTTGTTGAGGATTTCGAGGATGGGCTCGGACGTCGCCCTGGCCTTCTCCGAGAGGAGCAGATTGCGATTGGCCTGGTTGGATGAACTGCCGCGGGCGGCGGCTTCCACTCGCACTACGCCGACGTAGACGCTCTTCGCCCGGTCCCGCAGGGCACCTTTGAAGAGCAGGTCGGAAGTCGTGTGCGGTCCGATATGGTCCTGCAAGGTTCGAAAGTCGAAGGCCTGGTCGCCCGTCCCGAAGAACAGACCCTTCAGGTCCGCGCTCGAGCCAGGCCCTTCGAGCATCGCCTCGACACGGAGCCGCGCCATCCGGGCGCCGAGGGCAACGTCGACCATCTGGAGGTGCGAGTCGCGCCCCAGGTGAAAGCGTTGATTGGCAAACTGCCAGGTCTGGATCCCCCACTGTTGAAGGGCGACGTAGCCGACGTTTGCGCCCTCCTCGAGAAAGATCTCGGATGACCCACTTGCCAGAGAGGTCTCATCGCGACTGCTGCTAAGAAATTCATCGACGTACTGGAACCGGGAACCCCTGCCGGCGATCACCAGCGAGTGAGGCAGCACGGCGGCGCCCGAGCCGGCCGACCAGAACTGGCTGACCAGCGGCTGCTCGACCGTCACCCCTTCGGGGACATACAGGAAGGTGCCGCCGCTGAACAGGGCGGCGTGTAGGGCCGCGAACTTATCCCGCTCCGGCTTGACGGCGCTGAACAAGTAGCGCTGGACCAGCTCGGGATGCGCGGAGGCGGCGGCCGCCAGCGGCATGAGGATCACGCCGCGCTGGGTGAGGTCTGGCGCGACGGACGCAACCGCCGGGGTGGTCCCCCGCTGGTAGAGGGTCGCGCCGACATTTTCCAGGGCCCCAGCCGGAGCCACGCCGTTCGGCTGCTGGAACGGCGCGTAGGCCTCGAGATTCAGGGTCTTCAGGTCGACTTGTTTCCAGTCCTCGTTGCGCCTCGTATCCGGCAGGCTCATGCCCTCGAACACGCCGAAGGCATCCAGGCGGCGTGCGCGCAGCCACGCGGGTTCGCCGTGAAGAGCGCTGAGCTCTTCAACGGCCGCTTTCGTAAACGCCATCTACCCGACGGAGCCGATCATCTCGAGCTGGATCAAGCGATTCAGCTCGACGGCATACTCGATCGGCAGTTCCTTGGTGAATGGCTCGATGAAGCCGTTGACGATCATTGTCTCGGCTTCGGCTCGGGTGATGCCCCGGCTCTGCAGATAGAAGAGTTGCTCGTCCGAGACCTTGCTGACCGTGGCCTCATGTCCGATCCGGACCTGGGGCTCATCGACCTCGGTCGTGGGATACGTGTCTGAACGCGACTGCTCGTCCAGCAGCAATGCGTCGCATCGGACGAAGGACTTCGAGTTCTTCGCGCCGGGATAGACCTTTACCAGTCCGCGGTAGGAGGTTCGCCCGCCGTTCTTCGAGATCGACTTCGAGACGATGTTGGAGCTGGTATTCGGTGCTACGTGCACCGCCTTGCCCCCGGCATCCTGGTGCTGACCCTTGCCGGCGAACGCCACGCTCAGCACATCGCCCTTCGCGCCCGGCTCCATCAGATAGATCGACGGGTACTTCATCGTGATCTGCGACCCGAGGTTGCCGTCGACCCACTCCATGGTGGCGTCGCCGTAGGCGACCGCACGCTTGGTCACCAGGTTATAGACGTTGGTCGACCAGTTCTGCACCGTCGTGTAGCGGCAGCGGGCGCCCCGCTTGACGATGATCTCGACCACTGCCGAGTGCAGAGAGTCGGTGGTGTAGATCGGGGCCGTGCAGCCCTCGATGTAGTGGACGAAGCTGTCCTCATCGCAGATGATGAGGGTCCGCTCGAACTGCCCCATGTTCTCGGCATTGATCCGGAAATAGGCCTGGAGCGGGATCTCGACCTTGACGCCCTTGGGCACGTAGATGAAGGACCCGCCGGACCACACGGCGCTGTTCAGCGCCGCCAGCTTGTTATCGGCTGGCGGAATGATGGTACCGAAGTACTCCTTGAAGAGGTCCGGGTACTGGCGCAGGGCGCTATCGGTGTCGGTGAAGATCACGCCTTTCGATTCCAGTTCCTTGTGCAGGGAGTGATAGACCACTTCCGATTCGTACTGGGCCGCCACACCGGCCAGGAACTTCCGCTCGGCCTGCGGCACCCCGAGCCGGTCAAACGTGTTCTTGATGTCGGCCGGAACGTCATCCCAGGTCTTGCCCTGCTTCTCCGTCGACTTCAAGTAGTAATAGATGTTCTGGAAGTCGATCACCGACAGATCGGCGCCCCAGGTGGGCATCTCCTTCTTCTCGAAGGTCTGCAGCGCGCGCAGGCGGAATTTCGTCATCCATTCCGGCTCGTTCTTCATCCAGGAGATTTCTTTCACGACATCGGCGTTCAGGCCACGCTTGGCCTTGAAGACGAACTTCTCCGGATCGAAGAAGCCGTACTTCTCCTTGTAGTTGTCGCCAACGTCGATCCGCGGGATGACGGTTGCCATTACCTTGCCTCCAGGGCCGCCGGCGCCTTGTCCGGCTCCTTGACCCATTCCGAATAGCCTTTTGCCTCCAACCAGTCGGCGAGCTCCGGCCCGCCGGACCGAACGAACTCCCCGTTTACGAGGACGTGCACGTAGTCCGGCTTGATGAACTTGAGGACGCGGGTGTAATGGGTGATGATCAGCACCCCCAGCTCCGGGCCCCGCATCTTGTTGACGGCGTCGCTGACGAACTTGATCGAGTCGATGTCCAGTCCGGAGTCCGTCTCATCCAGGATGGCGATCTCGGGTTTGAGCACCGCCATCTGGAGGATCTCAGCCCGCTTCTTCTCGCCGCCGGAGAACCCTTCGTTGACGTAGCGCGAGAGGAAGGAATCGTCCATCCGAAGCACGGACATCTCATTCTTCAGCAGGGCGCGGAATTCCTTGACATTGATAGATTTGGACTTGTCCTTGCCGTCGAATCCACGCTTGGCGTTGATGGCGGTCCGGAGGAAGTTCGACATCGTGATGCCGGGGACGACCACCGGATATTGCAGGGCGAGAAACATGCCGAGCTTGGCTCGTTGCTCGGTCGGCAACGTCAGGATGTCCTTCCCTTTGAAGAGCACCTGGCCGCCCAATACTTTGTAGTTCGGATGACCCATCAAGGTGTGCGAGAGCGTGCTCTTGCCCGAGCCGTTCGGGCCCATGACCGCGTGCACCTCGCCCTTGTTGACGGCCAGTGAAACGCCCTTGAGGATCTCGCGGCCCTCGACGCTCACGCGCAAATCCTTGATCTCGAAATCTGCCATAACCTCTGTCAGTTTACCCACGGCTGCCGAATTCAAAGCCAATTCAGTCCTCCTCCGGCGCATCGCCATTGAGCGCAACCCGCAGGGTATTGACCGAGAGCGTGGCGCACTTCATGCGAGCGGGGCTGATCTGGATCCCGAGCTCCTCCAGCAGGTCCTTAGTCGGAAAGGTCTTCAACTCCTGGAGCGGTTTGCCGACAATCAGGTCGGTCAGCATCGAGGCCGACGCCTGGCTGATCGCGCAGCCTCGGCCGCGGAAGCGCACATCGCCCAGCCGCCCATCGTCGAGCTTCAGGTAGAAGGTGATGACATCGCCGCAAAGTGGGTTGTCGCCCTCCTGGGTGATGTCGGCATCAGGTAGCTCCCCGAAGTGGTGCGGGTTCTTGTAGTGCTCGAGGATCTGCTCCCGGTAGAGATCGTCACTCATGGTTATGCGAACACCTTTTGTGCCTTTTGAATTCCGCTGACAAGGTGGTCGACCTCGTCGACGCGGTTATAGATGTAGAAGCTCGCCCGCGTGGTCGCCGCCACGCCCAGCCGGTCCATCAGAGGCTGGGTGCAATGGTGACCGGCGCGGACCGCGATCCCCTCGCGGTCGACCAGGGTAGCGAGATCGTGTGGGTGGATGTTGGCAAGCGTGAACGAAATCGCGCCACCATGGATCTCGGAGTCACGCGGGCCGTAGATGGTGATACCGGGGACCTCCTGCAGCTTTTCCATCGCATAATCGACCAGCGTCCGCTCATGGGATCGAACCCGATCCATGCCAAATTGGGTCAGGTAGTCGACGGCCGCGCCCAGGCCGATCCCTTCGGCGACGCTCGGCGTGCCGGCCTCGAACTTCCACGGGAGGTCGTTCCATGTCGCCTCGTTGAGTCTGACCCGCCTGATCATGTCGCCCCCTCCGAGGAAGGGCGGCATCGACTCGAGCAACGACCGTCGGGCCCAGAGGACGCCGATCCCCGTCGGACCGCACATCTTGTGGCCACTGAAGGCGTAGAAGTCGGCCCCGAGCTCCTGGACGTCGACCGGCATGTGTGGCACCGCCTGGGCACCGTCAACCAGCACCAGCGCGCCGGCCCGGTGCGCCGCCTCGGCCACCGCCTTGATTGGATTGATGGTCCCGAGCGTGTTCGACTGGTGGGTGATGGCGAGCAACCGCACACCCTCGAGCTGGCGGTCCAGCTGCTCGAGCTCGAGCAGGCCGTCATCATCGATGCACAGAAAGCTGAGCGTGGCGTTAACCTCCTGGGCCAGCAGCTGCCAGGGAACCAGATTGCTGTGATGCTCCATCTCAGTCAGGAGGATGCGGTCGCCGGACCGGATGTTTGCCCGGCCCCAGCTGTAGCGAACCAGGTTGATGGCCTCGGTCGTGTTTCGGGTGAAGATCACTTCTTTTGGCGAGGCCGCATTGATGAAGGTCGCCACCCGCTGCCGTGCCGACTCGTAGGCCGCAGTCGCTTCCTCACTGATGGCGTAAACGCCGCGATGGGGATTGGCGTTGTAGCGCCGGTAGTAGTCGTCCATGGTGTCGATCACCACCGCGGGCTTCTGGGAGGTAGCCGCGCTGTCGAGGTAGACCAGTGGCTTGCCGTTGATACGCCGACCCAGGATCGGAAAGTCGGCCCGCGCGGCTTCGGCGTTCAGCGTGCGAGTCTGGATCATGCCGGCTGCCCCTCCTTCATCAGGTCGGCGACGGAGACCGACTCGAGCGTGGACGTGATGGTCCCCTGCAGCTGCTCCCAGAAGGCGTGCGCGGAGCAGGGTGTATCGGCGTGGGTACATTCACCCGGCCCACCACCCTCGGCGAGGCAGCTCACGGGGGCGAGTGACCCCTCCAGGCTGCGCACGATGTCCGCCATCGAGATCGCCTCCGGCCGGCGGGCCAGCGCGTATCCCCCTTTGACGCCCATCCGGCTGGTTATCAACCCCGCGCGGCGAAGCTGGCCGGCGATCTGCTCGAGGTAGGAGAGGGGAAGCCCTTCCTGCTCGGCGAGCTCATTGAGCGGCAGCGGCCCATTGCCGTAGCCCCGGCCCATCCGCACCAGCACGCGGATGCCGTATTCCGATCGGGTGGAGAATCTCATAGATCTCCGACTGGACTAGTCGGACATTCAAAGTATAGCCGAACTCCGGCCTAGAAGTTGACGTTCTCGTAACCTTTGCCCGTGTCCGGACCGCCCTTCGCCGCGAATACACCTCCGGACAGGACGTCATTCCGTTACGCCATGGGGCACTTCGCGAGCGGTGTCACAGTGATGACCACAGCGGTGGCGGACCGGCTGCACGGAATGACGGTCAGCGCCTTCGCCTCCGTGTCGCTGGAGCCGCTGCTGCTTCTGGTCGTGGTCGAGCGGGCGACGCTCATGCATCGGCTGGTGATGGAGAGCAAGGCGTTCGCGGTCAACATCCTGGGCGAGGCCGGCGAGGCGACCTCGCGGTTCTTCGCCGATAACGCCCGGCTGACCGTGCCAGAATTCCGCGAGGGCGGCTACCGCGTGGGAACCACCGGCGCCCCCATCCTCAACGAGGCCACCGGTTACCTCGAAGCCACCGTGTACAGCACGTTGGCGGCCGGCGATCACACGGTCATCGTCGGCCAGGTGATCGCCCTGGAGATCGTCTCTGAAGATGGGCCGCTGATCTACTACCGAAGCGGCTACCGGCGCCTGCACGGCTGACCGCCGGGCTTCGGCTTACTCGTTCAGCAGGTCGGTCAGCTTACCGTTGAAGGCCGCGAGCCGCTGATGAGCGTCAAGCACCTCGTCATGGGTCAGCGGATCGCCGTCGGTCTCATCCGTGTCGCGGGGCGAGGCGGCCGCCACCCGGGTAACCTCTTCGACGGCATTCACGATTGAGCCGGCGAACTCGACATGCAAGAAGAAGGAATCTCGGCAGCGGCCACAGGTCACCTGGACGATCAATTTGTTGTTGTGATTGCCGATCTTGCGCAGCTGGGAACCCTTGTGGTTACTGCCGCACACCCGGCAGCGATAGTTCCGAGCCTGGGATCGTAGAAACTCCAGGATGGGATCTTCCATCGTCGCGCAGGTCCAGTATAAAGCGGCATCATTGAGGGCGAAATCATGCCCAGGCCGCTGATCCTGCTGACCAACGACGATGGCATCTATGCCCAGGGCATCCTTGCCGCATGGCAAGAGCTGCGAAAGATCGGCGAGGTGGAAGTGGTCGCTCCGGATGCGGAGCGCAGCGCCGTCGGACACGCCATCACGCTGCTGCTTCCACTCCGCACCAAGGAGGTCGTGCGGCGCAATACCCGTTTCGGTTACGCGGTAAACGGCATGCCCGCCGACTGCGTGAAGATCGCCGTCAAGGCGATCCTGCCAAGGCCGCCTGACCTGGTCGTCTCCGGGATCAACCTGGGAGCGAACACCGGCACCAATGTCATTTACTCGGGCACGGTGAGCGCCGCCACCGAGGCGCGCATCCTCGGCATTCCCTCGATCGCCGTATCGCTGGCAACCTTTACGCATCCGGACTTCAGCTATGCGGCAAGGTTCACCCGAAAACTGGCCGCGGCCGTGCTGGCGAAAGGGCTGCCCGACAAGACCCTGCTCAACGTCAACATCCCCAACCTGCCCGAGGACAAGATCAAGGGTGTCGCGATCACGCGACAGGGTGAGTCGCGCGTCGAAGAACGGTTCGAAAAACGGACCGACCCGCGAAACCAGACCTACTACTGGCTGGATGGCACGTTTCGGTTGCAGGAGCCGGAGAACGAGGCGGATGCCGCCATGGTGAGCGACGGCTATGTTTCCATCACGCCGGTGCAGTACGATCTGACCGCCTATCCGGCGATCGACATGCTCAAGGACTGGAAGCTGCAGCCTTAGCGAACCGGATTCGTCAGCACGCCGATCCGCTCAATTTCGGCTTCCACCACGTCGCCCGGGTGGAGGTATTCGGGAGGTTTTCGGCCGTCACCCACGCCCTGTGGTGTCCCGGTTGAGATGCAGTCTCCCGGCTCGAGCGTCATTCCCGCAGAGAGATCGGCGACGATCCGCGCAACCGAGAAGATCATGTCGCTGGTGTTGCTGTCCTGCTTGGCCACGCCGTTCACGGCCAGCCGGAGCCGCAGTCGTTGCGGATCCGGGATCTCATCGGCGGTGATGATCACGGGGCCCATCGGACAGCTGCCATCAAGGCTCTTCCCCTTGAACCATTGCGAGGTGCGGAACTGCAGCTCGCGGGCGGAGACGTCATTGACGACGGTGTAGCCGAAGACATGATCAAGGGCGCGCGCCTCGGGGATGTCCCTTCCCCCGACTCCGATGATGGCGCCCAGCTCGACTTCCCAGTCGAGCCGCGTGGTCAGGCCCTGCGGATAAGGGATCGCCTCGCCGGGTCCGATGATGGTCGTGGGCGGCTTTGTGAAGTAAATCGGCGCCGGCGGTGGAGGACTGCCGGATTCCGCGGCGTGTGCGGCATAGTTTTGACCGAGACAGAAGACGTCCTTCCGCGGCCGCGGAATGGGCGCGTGCCACCGGACCCGCTCGGACGGATACGCGAGGCCGGCCTCCGCGTCCTGCGCCAGGTCATGGCTGTCGAGTTCGGCGATGAAGCGGCGGCAAAGATCGGCGGCGTGGCGCCAGGCCGCCGCCCCGGCGTCGAGCAAGCCCTGCATGTCCGGCGGGAGGCGCAACCCGTCATGCAGGTGCGAGTAGCGAGCCAGATCAAGGACGGCGTTGCCGCACTGCGCCCCGAGGCGAGGTCCTCCTGGTTCGACCGAGTAGGTGCAGAGCCTCAACGCTCGAGCCGCTTTCGCGCCGACTCGATGGCGCGCCATACCTTCTCGGGCGAGCAGGGTGGATCAATCTCCAGCACCCCCAGTGGCCCCAGGGCATCGACGACCGCGTTCACGATGGTCGGCGTCGAGCCGATGGTGGCGCTCTCACCCACGCCCTTGACGCCCAGTGGGTTGACCGAACTTGGCGTGACGGTTCGGTCCAGAGTAAAACTCGGCAGGTCTGGCGCGGTCGGGATCATGTAGGTTGTCAGGTTCCCGCTGAGCAGCGATCCGTCGGGGCCATAGGCGACCTCTTCGTAGAGGGCCTGCGCGATGCCCTGCGCCAGCCCGCCGTGGACCTGGCCTTCGACCAGCAACGGGTTGAGCACGCGGCCGCAGTCATCGACTGAGATGTAGCGCTGCAGCGTGACCGAGCCCGTCTCCGGGTCGACTTCGACGACGGCCACGTGCGCCCCGAAGGGGAAAACCATGCCGGGCGGCTGGAAATACCGAGTGGATTCCAGGCCGGCCTCCATCCCCGCCGGCCGGGCGCCGCCATACGCCGCCTTCGCGATCGCCGAAAACGTTACCGCCCGCCCCGGCACGCCGCGAACCTGCCACTGTCCATCGTTCAGAACGATATCGGCCGGCGCCGCCTCCAGCAGATGGGCTGCGAGGAGGCGCGCCTTATCTCGGACGTCGCCCGCCGCGAGGTGGACCGCCGTGCCGCCGACTGCCGCGCTCCGGCTGCCGAATGTGCCGACGCCGATCGGCACGGTTGCGGTGTCGCCGTGCATGACCATGATCTGATCCGGCGCAACGCCGAGCTCCACAGCCACGAGTTGCGACCAGGCGGTTTCGTGGCCCTGGCCGTGCGGCGAGGTCCCGGTGACGACCGTGATCCCGCCGTCCGCATTCGCCCGAACAGTGGCGCTCTCGAAAAGCTCACCTTCGGGACCGAAGCCCGCCATCTCGACATAGGACGAGACCCCAATGCCGACGAGCCGACCTGCCTGGCGAGCCTGCTGTTGGTTGGCGCGGAGCTGGTCGTAGCCGGCGACCGTGAGGGCTCGCTCCAGGACGGCTGGATAGTTGCCGCTGTCGTACAGCTCGCCGCTGATGGTGGCGGTCGGCTCGTCAAATGCGGGAAGCAGGTTGCGCCGGCGCATGGCAGCGGGATCGATGCCCAGTTCACGGGCGGCGAGATCGATCATCCGCTCGATCAGGAAGATCGCCTCCGGCCGGCCGGCGCCGCGATAGGCCGCGATCGGTGTCTTGTTCGTGTACACACTCCGGATGTCCACCTGCAGGGCCGGCAGGCGGTAACAGCCGCACAGAAGCCGGCGGGTCAATCGGGGGAGTCCGACGCCCATTGGGTAAGCGCCCAGGTCAGCGGTCAGCCGCACCTTGAGCCCGCGCAGGCTTCCATCGGCACTCACCGCCAGTTCCGCATCGTGGATCTGGTCGCGGCCGTGAGTGGTTGCCTGCAAGTGTTCGCTCCGGTCCTCGACCCACTTCACCGGGCGAGCCAATCGCATCGCGGCCCAGGGCACGAGGAGTTCCTCGGGATAGACCGACAACTTGGCGCCGAAGCCGCCGCCGACTTCAGGCGCGATCACCCGTACCGCGGACTGGGGCAGGCCGAGGAAGGTCGCAACCTCGTCGCGGACGCCGTGCGGAATCTGTGTCGCCGACCAGACTGTGACCGACGGCTCCCAGCGGTTGGCGGTGGCAACCACGCCGCGAGTCTCGATCGGTATGCCGGCCAGACGCTGATTGCGAATGCGAGCCCGCACGACACGGTGGGCACCCCTAAACGCCGCCTCGACATCACCCCAGATCCGGGTCGATTCATCGGCGATATTCGTTCCAAGGCCCTCGTGGATAAGCGCGGTGCCCGGGTCGGCCGCGGCCAGCGGGTCGGTGACGACCGGACGCGCGTCGAGCTCAACCGCGATGAGATCGGCCGCGTCGCGCGCCTGCTCCCGCGTTTCCGCGATGATGAAACCGATCAGGTCGCCGCTGAAGCGCACCCGATCGCCGTTGAGAAGGGGACGTTCCGGGAGCCGGCTGCCCTTCGGCCCGCTCACCGGGAAGGTCGGAGCGCCCTTCATGTCGATGGCCGTGACCACCGCGATCACCCCGGGCGCCGAGCGGGCGGCGGCCAGGTCGATCGCCTCAATGTTGGCGTGCGGCAGATAGCTGCGCACGAAGACCAGGTGGCAGAGGCCGGCCGGGCGCAGGTCGTCGAGGTAGGTGCCGGCGCCGGTGATCAACCGAGGGTCTTCGCGACGGCGCACCCGCGCCCCCAAGCCGTAGGCGAAGGCCACGCACTCAGCTTACGTGAGTCTCGCCAAGGACCTGACAGCGGCCGGGGCTTGACACTTCTCGTATCGCAAGATCAGTATTGGAGCGGTCCCGCTTTTACAGGGGGTTAACCATTCGTTAGTTTTCCTTGGGGAGGGAAAAAGGCCAGGCGCCCCGGCACGGCGGTCCATTGCTGTCGTCTTCTCGGCTACTCAAGGAGGGTGTATGAAGTCGCGCTTGCTTCGGCTAATTACGGCGCTGCCGGTGGCGGGTCTTTTGATATTCCAGCCGGGCCTGAGCAACGTACAGGCGACCGTGCCGCAGATCGATGACGAGCTCAATGACATCCAGGCCAGGATCATCTCGGGGTTCGCTTCTCACGAGCTGGGGTCCAACGGCAGCGACGGAGGTTCAAAGCCGACGAGTTACTTCCCACGCGGAAGCGACGCCTGTCCGGTCAACCAGAGCTCGAACATCAAGGTCAACCAGAATTGCCTGAACCTTAGCGATCCAGATTTGCAGGGACGTAGCCAGGCCCAGAACGAAACCTACGTCGCTCAGGACCCGAATCAGCCGAACCATCTGATCGCCAGCTACAACGACTATCGCCGTGGCGACGCGACCTGTGGAGTCTCCTACAGCCTCGACAAGGGTCGGACCTGGAATGAGACAACCGTGCCCAATAACTTCGTTCGCGGTACGTTCATCCAGCGGCCGCGCGAGTATTTCCAGGCTTCGGGCGATACGTCAGTGGCTTGGGACTCAAAGGGCAACGCCTATTTGTCATGTCAGATGTTCAAGCGTGGCCGGGCCACGACTGGTGACATCGATCAATCCAACGGTCTGTATGTCTTCCGTTCCACCCAGAACTTTGGTGCCTCGTTCAACTTCCCCGGCCGGCCAGTGATCGAATCAAACAACACAACCGGGAACTTTCTTCCGCTTCAAGACAAGCAGTTCATGGCGGTCGACAACAACGCAAACGCCTGCGCTGCGGGTACCACGGTCGCCACGCCGGGAGCGAGCTGCACCCCGTTCCAGGATCGCATCTACGTCACCTGGACGGAGTTTGCCCCCAATGGGACGGCGTTCATCTACGAGGCGTACTCGTCGGACTACGGCGAGCACTTCTCACCGCGCCACCTGGTCAGCCTCAACAGCCCGCTCTGCGTCAACGACTACGGATTGGCCGTCGGCGGCTGCAATGAGAACCAGTTCTCGCAACCTTTCGTTGGTCCTGACGGCGTGCTGTACGTTATCTTCAACAACTTCAATAATGGTCAAACGCTCGGTGGACCGGACAACCGCAACCAGATTCTCCTGGCCAGGTCCATCGACGGCGGAGTGACCTTCAGCGGCTTGGTCAAGGTCACCGACTTCTACGACCTGCCGGACTGCGCCACATACCAGGGTGGCCACGACAATTTCCGAGCCTGCGTCCCGGAGAAAGCTGCGACCAACAATTCGATCTTCCGGGCGACGAACTACGGATCGGGCGCGGTCAACCCCACGAACCCGAACCAGGTGGTCGTCGCGTTCGGCTCGTATATCAACCAGCATTCAAAGGAGTCGAACGGCTGCACGCCGACGGGCACCAGCCCGGTTACGGGCCAGAACCTCTTCACCGGCGTTAAAACGCCGGGGGCCTGCAACGACGACATCCTCTTGAGCGTCTCAAACGACGGCGGCCAGACGTTCACGGGGACCACGACCGACCCGCGAGCGCTGACAAGCGCAACCCAGGAGCCCGGGCAGGCGACGACCGATCAGTGGTTCCAGTGGATCGCCTTCACCAAGAACGGGAAGCTCGCCACGTCCTATTACGACCGCCAGTATGGAACCGATGAAGTGACCGGATACTCGGACGTAAGCATCTCGGGTGGCTCGGCTCCCTTCACAACCTTTGGCATTCAGCGAGTGAGCAGCTCTTCCATGCCCATTCCGACTCAGTTCCCCGAAGGCACCTACAGCACCTTCTGGGGTGACTATGCCGGGCTGTCTGCCGTCGACAACGCGTATCCCTTCTGGTCGGATACGCGTGACCCTGACCTGTTCGCATGCCCAGGTGCAAGCCCCGGGACAATCGCCACGCCGCCTTCGGTCTGCGGCGCGATTACTCCTGACGGAGTGCCCGTCAACGATCAGAACGTCTACATTGCCGCCCAATCGGTTCCTGCAAGGTAAAACCAACCAGGCAGAAAGAGAAAGAGGGTGCCGTCGGCACCCTCTTTTCTTGTTACTTCGTGGTTATCGGCTTCGGCTATTCGACAGCACACATCGGCTGCGCTTTTCCAACGCCGGTGCCGCCACCGCAGCCATCGCCAGCACCGGGCCGGACCTGAACCCTCGGCGCCGGGGCGGGCGCGCTAACGGGAGCCACCGATCGTTCCGTACGCTTTTGGATCGCGGGGTTGACGCGGGCGAGGTCTTCGATCCCAGATGCGCTATTCGAGCCGCTGTTCACGGGCGCGTAGCTCGAGCCGGCATCCGTGCGGACGCCCTTGACACTGGACCCGGAGATGGTCGCCGTGCCGGCGCATGCTGTCAATAAGCCGGCCAGGATCAAGAGCGCGGGGATGTGCTTCATCGGTAGATATAACGCGGCCCGCCTCCCGGCCTGACGTTCTGGACGGAGCGTTACATTGAGCTCGCCTTGACCTGGGCGCTGAGTCGTCCCTCGACCGGCGGGAGACCGCAGGCGTCTCGCAGCGCCCGCTCGATGTAGACCCGTGTCATCCGTTTGCGCCAGTAGTGGCTGAGGTCGGTGTTATCCAGCGGCCGCGCCGGTTTATCGGCCCCGTCCGCCACCTCGGCAATCAGCCTGTCATCAGGGCGGCTTCCGGTTAAAGGCCCGAGAAATGGGGTGATGTCGACCGGGCGCGACCCAACGGCCCCGAGCGCACCGCGTGCGGTCTGCACCATCCCATCGTCCCAGCTCAGCGCAACGGCCACGCCGAGGATTGGGAAGTCGAAGGCCGGCCGGCGACGCAGCTTCCAGTAGGCACTCGTCATCCTTTCTTTCGACGCTGGGACGTGCAGCGAGGTGATGACCTCATCGGCACGTTTGGTTGTGTAGTCGATGCCGTCATCCTTATAGAGGTCGTCGGCGCGAATGCGACGCTCGCCGCCAACGCCGTGCAATACCACGGTCGCGTTCAGGGCCAGCGCCACCGGCGCGCTGTCCGATGATGACACCGCCCAGCACCGCGGCGAGCTGCGGGCCACAAGGCAGATGTCGCCGTCTTTCTTCAAGCAGAACCCGACGGCTTTTCGCCAGCTGTAGGTCTGGTTGTAGTAGTTGCAGCGAGGGTCGACCAGAAGATTGCCGCCCAGCGTCCCCATGCAGCGAACCTGGGGAGTTGACACCAGGTCGCACGCCTGGGCGAGCGCGCGATACGGGCCGTTCAGCGCGGGATGGTGCGCCAGTTCATCGAGCGTCGCCCCCGCCCCGATCGTCAGCCCGTCTTTGGCGTCGCCGGCGATCAGCCGCATGCCCGAAAGCGCGCTGAGGCTGATCAGCGCCGGCACATCGAATTGCCGGCGCTTCAGATTCGGCACCAGGTCGGTGCCGCCGGCGATGAACATGGCTCCGGGCTGCGATGCCGCCATGTCGCAGGCCTCGCTAACCGATCGTGGCCGTAGGTATTGAAGCCGCGGCAGCCGCAGCACTACTTACCTTTCCACTCTGGTGGGACCTCGGCCTTTATCAGCGGCGGAAACGCGAAGGCCGGCACCGTTTTCGGCCCGACACGCTTGTCGCGGGCGTTCAGCGCCTTCAGCACCTTGTCGGGCGTAATGGGAATCTCATCGATGCGAATCCCAAGCGCGTTGTAGATGGCGTTGGCCACGGCCGGGATGACCGGCAGCAGCGGTCCCTGGCCCGCTTCCTTTGCGCCAAACGGGCCCTCGCGATCGATCGTTTCGACCAGGTACGTGTGCATCACCGGCGCCTCCAGCGCCGTCGGACTCTTGTACTCGAGCAGCGAAGGAAACTTGTGCAGTCCGAGACGGAATGTCTGTTCCTCCATCAGCGCCTCGCCCAACGCCATGTAGACGCTGCCCTCCACCTGGCCGATCACCAGCATGGGGTTGATGGCGCGTCCGATGTCGTGGGCGATCCAGACCTCGGGAACCTTCACCTCGCCGGTCTTGAGGTCGCAATCGACCTCGACGACGGCCGCTGAATAGGAGTAGGCGGGGCTCGGTCCAACCCCGGCTCCCTTGTACGGCCCGGCGAGCTTCGGCGGGGTGTAGCTCCCGCTACCAGTGACCACCCCGCCTTCCCCCTCGGCAAGCTGCACCACCTGGGCGAAGGACAGCCCGTCGGCCGGCCGGTTGAGGCGGAAGATTCGGCGGTCGCGCGCGACGAGCTCCTCCGCATCACAATGCAGAGCCGTCGCAGCTACGGCAAACAGCCGGTCGCGAACGTTTTCCGCGGCAGCCTTCGCAGCATTGCCCGCCATGAAGGTGACCCGTGACGAGTAGCTGCCCAGATCGATCGGGGTCAAGTCGGTATCGGCGGTTGTCAGCTGGATGTCATCGATCGCGACTCCAAGGACTTCGGCGACGATCGCCGCCAGGATGTGGTCCGAGCCCTGGCCGATGTCGATCGCCCCACACAGTAGCGCGACCCCGCCATTGCGGTCGAGCTTCAGCTGGACCTCTGAGTGGGGCATGTCGTTCCAGTAAATGGCGGTGCCGGCACCACTCAGGTAGGAGCTGACCGCGAAGCCGAGGCCACGCCCCCGCGGCATCGAGGTTCGCCGTTCCAGGAAGCGGGAGCCCTCGACAACCTTATTAATGCAGTCCGTAAGTCCGCAGCTCGTGATCCGCAACCAGTTGACCGTGCGCGAGTCGGACTTCGGCAAATTGCGGCGGCGAATCTCGACGGGATCGAGTCCCAGTTCTTCGGCGACTTTGTCGAGATGGACTTCCAGCGCAAACCGCGGCTGCGGCGTGCCGTGCCCGCGCTTGGGACCGCAGGGCGGCTTGTTCGTGAAGAGCCGCACGCCTTCGAACCGGTATCGCGGGATGGCGTAGGTCGTGGCCTGCAACGCGCCCGTGTAGTAGGTGCTCGCGACCCCGTAGCTGCCGTAACCGCCGCCATCGAGGAAGCTCTGAAACTGCATGCCGGTAATCCGCCCGCTGCGCGTGAACCCGGTCCTGACCTTCATCAGCACCGGGTGGCGTCCGCGGTGGGCATAGAAGACTTCCTCGCGCGTGAGGGTGATCTTCACCGGCCGCCCGGTGGCGATGGCGAGCTTGGCGGCGACGAGCTCGTGCGAGAAGATGTCGCTCTTGCCACCGAATCCGCCGCCATTCGGCGTGGCGATCACGCGGATCCGGCTCATCGGTAGGTCGAGCACCTTGCCCAGCGCGCGATGCACGTAGTGCGGGGTCTGCGATGAGGTCCAGAGGGTGAGCTTGCCGTCGGCCGCATACTGGGCGAGCGCGGCGTGCTGCTCCATCGGGAGATGTGTGTTGCCTTCGAAGAAGACGACGTCTTCTCGCACGTGATCAGCGGCCCGCATTGCGGCCTCGGTATCACCGAACTCGAGGGCCACGGCCTTGTGCACGTTCGAGGTGCCGTGGATCGGCTCACCCTCGCCGGCCAGTGCCTGTGGGATCGACATGAAATGCGGCAGTTCGGTGAACTGCACGTCGATCAGGTCCAGCGCTTCATCGGCGACCCACTCGTCCGTGGCGGCCACTGCCGCGATCGGATCGCCCACGTACCGAACCTTGTCGCGGGCGAGCGCCTCCTCGTCCTGGCTGACCGGGAGGATGCCGAACTTCACCGGGAGATCATCGCCGGTCAGCACGGCCAGCACTCCGGGAAGGGTCTGCGCGCGTGATGGGTCAACCCGCAGGATCCGGGCGTGCGGGTAGGGACTCCGCAGAATCCGGCCGTAGAGCATGCGCGGCAGCGACAGATCGTCGGCAAACTTTGTCTGGCCGCTGACCTTGGCGTAGGCGTCGGGCTTGGTCAGCGGCTTGCCGACGACGGAAAACTCAGCCACGTGTGGCTCTCGACGCTGCCAGCTCGACCGCCTCGAAGATCTTCAGGTACCCGGTACAGCGGCAGAGAACCCCCGAGAGGGCATCCTTGATCGCCTCGCGCGACGGCCGCGGCTCGCGGTCGAGCAGGGCCTTGGCGGTCAGCAGCATGGCGGGCGTGCAGTAGCCGCATTGCGCGGCCCCGAGCTCGGCAAACGCAACCTGGAGGGGATGCAGCTCGCGGCCTCGCGGCATGCCTTCGATGGTCGTCACCTCGCGGCCTTCCAGGTCGAGCGGCATCGCCAGGCATGACAGAAAAGGCTTACCGTCGACGAGCACCCCGCACATCGAGCACTCTCCCAACTCGCAGCCGTGCTTGGTGCCGGTCAGGCCCAGATCTTCGCGAAGGACCTCGAGCAGGGTTTTATAGGGCGGCGCCATGATCGCGGTGTCTTCGCCATTGACGCGAAGGCGCACCACCACCTTGTCCGCGATCGACACGCCCCTACTTTACGGGCTGCGAGCCCCGGCTCTAGAGCGGCAGGCGCGGAAGCTGAATGTCGACGAGTCGTGGTCTCGACCGCAGCGGGGGTTCGACCATCGGCGTGCGCACGCATTCCTCGGGCGCGACTTCGGGCCGTAACCGGCTGAAGATCGGAAAGCGTAGCTGTCCCTTGAGATCCCACTCGCTGAATTTGACCGACACCACGATTTTTGGCTGGACCCAGCAGATCCGGTCATCAATCCACCGCGAATCGTCCGGGCCGGCGCTACCGGCCAGCGCATCCAGCGCCTTGCGCAAGCGCTGGGAGGTGGCGTTGTCGAAGCCGCCACCAACACGACCGGCGGGGTGGATCGTTCGCCCATCGTGGGTCCCCACGATCAGTGCCTCGAGCAGCGGATCACCGGCCTGGGGTATGAAACCGATGACGACGAAATCCTGGCGGCGCACCGCTTCGATCAGCAGCCAATCCGGGTGGCGCTGGCCCGCCCGGTAGGGACTGTCGAACCGTTTGGCGATCACCCCCTCCAGGCCCTTTTCCCGAGCCGCGTCGAAAAATGCCAGTCCGTCGTCGGCAACCGGTTCCACGACATAGATCCGGCCGGAAGATTGCAGCACGTCGTTCAGTCGGGGACGGCGGCGGACCAGCGGCTCTCTCAGCCAGGACCGGCCGCGCAAGTAGAGGAGGTCGTGGACGACATAGGTGACGGGCTGCGCGGCGGCGGCTCGGGCCACCGCCTCCGGGTGCGCCGTCTGCTGCCGCCTGGCCAGCGCTACGGCATCCGGCCGACCCTCTGGGTCGGCGACGATCAGCTCGCCGTCGACAATGGTTTCAGGCGGGAGCAGATTGGCCAGCACTTGAACCTCGGGGTATCGTCCCGTCAGGTCCAGCAGCGTTCGACCCCACAGGCCAACCCGGTCACGGTCGACCGAGGCCAGCGCGCGCACGCCATCCCAGGCGACATCGAAGGCGTATTCGGAGGAGTCAAAGGGCGCGGCCGCCGTCATCGGAAGCATCGGCCGAAGTCGGTCGGGTAGCACCCGCTCGAAGGGCAGGTCGAGCTCAACCGTTTGCGAACGCGACGGCATACTAGCCGGAATGTACTACGACGTCCTAGGCCGTGCGCCGTCGGGCCGCGGGCCGGGCCGCCGACGTTTTGGCAGCCACCTTCACCTTCGCGGCTTTCGACGCGGCCGGCCGGGCGGCCGGCTTCTTCCCTTGCTTGGTCGCCTCGACCGACGCCTTCAGGGCAGCCATCAGGTCCATCACCCGTGGCTCCTCGGCGGGGGTTGGCGTCACGACTTGGAGCCCCTTCATCTTCTGGTCGACGATCTGCTGGAAGGCGGCCTTGTAGTCGTCGGTGTAGCGTTCCGGCTTGAAACTATCCGTCAGGTTGTCGATCAGAGAGGTGGCCATCGCGACCTCCTTGTCACTGATCTTGACGTTCTGCGGCAGATTGAGCTCCTGCGTCGAGCGGATCTCGTCGGGCCAGTTGAGCGTGTTGCAGAGCAGGGTGTCGCCTTCGACCTGGATCAGGGAGAGATGCTCTCGATCGCGCAGGGCTATCTTGGCGACTGCCACCTTATTGGTATCCTCGAGCGCCCTCTTCAAGAGAAAGAACGGTTTGACCCCCACATCCTCCGGCTCGAGGTAGTAGGCGCTCTTGACGTACAGACCGAGCGGGACTTCGTTGCGCTCGACGAACTCCACGATGTCGATCGTCTTGGTGGTCTTGAGCGGCAGCTTGTCCAGGTCTTCTTCGTCGATGATGACGAACTGGTTCTTTCCGACCTCGTATCCCTTCAACACCTCATTGAAAGCCACCACATGGTCGTCGGTGGGGCAATGGCGCTGCTGCTTGATCGGCAGCTGGCAGTGGGGGCAGAGCTGGCGGAAGGAGACCGCGCTGTGCGCCTCGGTGGCAAGGTACATCCTTATGGGGATCGCCACCATCCCGAAACTGATCGCGCCTCGCCACATAGACCGGGCCATCCTGATGGCCTCCTTTACTGAGTTGCCCGGATTATAACGCTGGTGCGGCGGGAACTCGAAAAGATGTTCGA
>VBEN01000099.1 GCA_005881175.1 Chloroflexota bacterium | reverse complement strand
TCAACCAGGTCTACGGCGGCGCGGCCGCGTTCCTCTTTGGCCGGCGGACGTACGAGATCTTCGCCGGCTCCTGGGGAGCGATGGCCGATCCGAGCACGAGCCCGATCGCCGCCGCCCTGAACAGCCGGCCCAAGTACGTGGCATCGACCAGCCTCGTCGACCCGCAGTGGGCGGGCACGACTGTCCTGCACGGCGACGTCGCCAGGGCCGTCGGTGATCTGAAGGCGCATCAAGACGGCATACTGCTGGTGCCCGGCAGCGGTGCCCTCGTCCGATGGTTGCTCGCCAACGACCTGGTCGACCAACTCGACCTGCTCACCTATCCCCTCGTCGTCGGCCAAGGCACACGACTGTTCCCCGATTCCGGTCCGGACGTCGCGCTCGACCTGGTCAACTCGCGGACCACCTCCCGGGGCATCACCATCCAGACCTATCGGCCTCTCGGGCGTCCGGAGTACGTAAAGTCCACTGTCGACCCCGAACACGTCATGCGCGGGATCTCGGGTCGGCGCAGCTAGAACACGCCAAAGCTCGGTCCACGCCTCATCGCAGACCTAGCTGCCCGGCGCTCGACGTGTCTGCGAAATGAGTCCAGCTGTCGATGATCAAGAGAGGCCGCGGCGGGCCATGGCGCCTCCAACTAAGTATGTTTGCAAGCGATAAGGTAAGAATCGTTTTCAGAACCTGGCGGAGGGAGAGGGATTCGAACCCCCGAAGGCTTGCACCTTAGTGGTTTTCAAGACCACCGCCATCGACCGCTCGGCCATCCCTCCGGCGACCACAATGATACGTGCGGTTAGCCACCAAAGACTCTCTTCAGGAACGCCATTCCGACTTCTCCTCTGGGCACGCGATACGGCAGGAAACGCTTCGTGAGTGGATCGACGGTGATAGTCTCCGAGTATCCGAGCCCTGGTAGTGCCTCCGAAGGAATCAACAAACAGAAGTCGTGCACCAGGTCATCCTTGAAGCATTCCTTCCGCGGTTTCGGCGGCTACCAGATACCAGACCCTCGGGATCGGGCCAGGTCAGGGGCGCTCACCGGATGACGTCGAGACCGCCCATGTAGGTGCGCAGGGCCGTGGGTATCCGGATGGTGCCGTCCTCCTGCTGATAATTCTCGAGGATCGCGACCACCGTGCGCGGCAAAGCGAGGCCGGAGCCGTTGAGTGTGTGGACGAAGTCGACCTTCCCGTCCTTGCGCCGATATCGGATGTTGGCGCGGCGCGCCTGGAAGTCGTTGTAGTTCGAGCACGACGAGACCTCCAGGAAGCGATTCTCACCCGGAGACCAGGCTTCCAGGTCATAGGTCTTCGACTGGCCGAATCCCATGTCACCGGTGCAGAGCAAGATCACTCGATAGGGGATCTCGAGGCGCTGCAGCACGTCTTCGGCATCTTTGACAAGTAGCTCGAGCTCCGCGCTCGAACGCTCGGGCTCGACAAACTTGACGAGCTCCACCTTGTTGAACTGATGCAGCCGGATATAGCCGCGCGTGTCCTTACCCGCCGCCCCTGCCTCACTCCGAAAATTCGTCGACCAGGCCACGTGCTTGATGGGGAGCGCGGCGGGCGCCAGGATTTCGTCGCGGTACATGTTCGTTACCGGCACTTCGGCGGTCGGAACCAGGAAGAGATCCTTCTTCTCGATCCGGAACGCATCATCCTCGAACTTGGGGAGCTGACCGGTTCCGGTCATGGCCGCGCGGTTGAGCAAGAACGGTGGAAAGACCTCCACGTACTCGTGCTCGCGGATGTGCAAATCGATCATGAAGTTCAGCAGCGCGCGCTCCAGCCGGGCACCTGCGCCCTTCAAGAAATAGAACCGCGAGGTTGCGACTTTGACGCCGCGCTCGAAATCGAACAGGCCCAGCTGAATACCCAGCTCGTAGTGGGATTTCGCGGAGAAGGAGAGTTTTCGGTCGAGTCCCCACTCGCGGATGGTGGGGTTGGCTGACGCATCTTTGCCCTCGGGCACCGACGCGTCGGGAGTGTTTGGCACCTCGAGCAGCAAGGCATTGAGCCGGCTCTCGATCGGAGCTGTCTGTTGCTCGAATGATTTGATTTCATCTCGCATCCGTCGCAGCGCTTCGACCGCCGCCTCGTCCCGGCTCTTCGCCATCGCGGCGGAACGCCGATTCTGCTCCGCCTTGAGCTGCTCGAGTTTTGTGACCAGCTCGCGCCGCTGCTGGTCGAGGCGCAGGATCTCGTCCACAGGAGCGGCCTCGCCCTTCTTGCGGGCACCTTCCTTGACGAGATCCGGATGTTCCCGGATGAAGCTAAGGCTCAGCATGCCGAGCGCGCAGATGCGGGAACAGGATGACATCGCGGATGGAGGGCTGGTCGGTCAGGATGGCCGCGAGCCGGTCGATGCCCATGCCCATTCCACCGGTCGGCGGGAAGCCGTATTCGAGCGCGGTAAGGAAATCCTCGTCCATCGGATGGGTCTCGTCATCGCCTGCAGCACGAGCGCGCGCCTGGTCTTCGAAACGAGCCCGTTGATCGTCCGGGTCGTTCAACTCCGAGAAGGCATTGGCGATCTCTTCGCCGGCAATGAACAGCTCGAAGCGATCGGTCAGCCGGGGATCGTTGGATCGTCGACGGGCCAGCGGGGAGACTTCGACGGGGTGTCCCAGCACAAACGTGGGCTGCACCAGCGTGTCCTGCACCAGTTCCTCGAACAGCTCGGCGATGAGGCCGCCCCACCCCAGCCCGGGCTTCGGCTCGATACCGTGTTTCTTGACCAGCCCCTCCAGCGTCGGGACATCAGCCTTGAGCAGGTCTTCGTCGACGATCTGGCTGACGGCCTCCACCATCTCGACCCGCCGAAATGGCCGGGTGAAGCGAATCTCCTGGCCCTGGTATTGAATGGTCGGCGTCCCCTTGACGCGCTCGACCAGGTGAATCACCAGCGACTCGGTAAGCTCCATCATCCCCTCCACGTCGGTATAGGCCTGATACAGCTCGAGCATCGTGTATTCCGGGCTGTGCCACTGGTCCATCCCCTCATTGCGGAAGATCCGGCCGATTTCGTAAACACGGTCGAAGCCGCCGATGATCAATCGCTTGAGGTGCAGCTCGAGCGCGATCCGCAGGTACAGGTCCATGTCAAGGGCGTTATGGTGCGTTCGAAACGGCCGCGCCGCTGCCCCACCGGCCATCGCCTGCAGCACCGGGGTCTCCACCTCGTTAAAGCCGCGACCGCGAAGAAACGTCCGAGTCTCCTCCACCAGCCGGCTGCGCGCCAAAAAAACCGCCATCACATCGGGGTTGGCAATCAGGTCCAGGTAGCGCTGCCGGTAGCGGAGTTCCTTGTCCTTCAGCCCGTGGTACTTCTCGGGTAGCGGCCGGAGCGACTTCGCCAGGAGCACGAAGTCAGCGATCTCGCAGGTGATCTCGCCGCGCTTGGTTCGAAACAACGTTCCGTGGACGCCGACGACGTCGCCAAGATCGAGGTCGGTGAAGCGCCGGTAGGGCTCGGGGCCCAGCTTGTCGACCTTGGCGAGCAGCTGGATCCGTCCGCTGAAATCCTGGAGGTGGGCGAAGGTCGCCTTCCCCATGACGCGAATCGCGACCAGCCGGCCGGCCAGCGCCACCCGATCGCTCCGGGCTTCGGCACCGCCGGACTTTTCCACCTGCTCGAAGAGCGCGATGGCCTCGGCGGCGCTGTGCGTGCGGTCAAAGCGGCTCTGGTAGGGCTCGATACCCTGGGAGCGGAGGGTCTGCAGCTTCAGACGTCGCTGGACCTCCTGATCGGTCCGCTCGGCTTCCATGCCGCGAAAGTCTAAATGGTGGGACGCAGAAGCTAGAGGACGTCGAAGGAGCGGGGCTGCATTGCCCGATCAGGCCGAAACGGATTGTCCTGTGCCGTAAGCCGCCCATAGATCGCGTCCACGGCGCGGCGACTGCCACCGATACTGCCCATGATGCCGTGACCGCTGTAGCCGGTATTCACTGCCAACCCCGGTATCTCCGTGGGCCCCAGGAGCGGCCGCCGGTCGGGCGTATACGTATACTGGCCCGCCTGCAGCCACCATTGCAATTGCGATGACATCCAGATGTCTTGCCAGAAGGGAGCGATCCGCGCCAGCGCGTGGTCGCTGCGTGGATCGAGGAGCCCGAACGCAAACGCCGACGAGG
This sequence comes from Chloroflexota bacterium, assembly GCA_005881175.1. Taxonomy (GTDB): domain Bacteria; phylum Chloroflexota; class Dormibacteria; order CF-121; family CF-121; genus CF-13. Next base: position 7,275 of record VBEN01000099.1, on the reverse strand, counting down.
TCGGGACGTCGTCCAGTGGAGGCTCGGCCGGGGCCGGCGCGGTCCAGAGCGCATGGGCGCCTCCACCGGCGGGGCGCCAATGCGCGCCGGTTTCGAACTCGATCGTCATCGGCGCCTCAGGCGGCACCTGGGGAAGGTCGGGGAGGATGAGCTTTTGGCGCCGAACGGTCGTGAGAGGGAGATTCAGGCCGGCGAGCTTCGCGACTGGACCGGATAGTGGCCCGGCGGCAATGACGACCGTGCCGGCTTGAATTTTGCCCCGATCTGTGGTGACTCCCACGACACAGCCCTCGGAATCGCGCTCGAACCCGATCACCGTTTCTCCCATCCGAAAGCGGGCACCGCTCAAGCGCGCCAGCTCGAGGGCAAGGCGGCGCGGCTCGAGCCAGCCGTCCCCCTGCCGATACCTGGCGTTGACCACGTTGCTGGCGAGATAGGGAAAACGCCGGCGTGCCTCCCCAGCATCGAGGAGTTCGACGTCGGCCAGACCCCACTGCCGCTGCGCCTCCACGAGGGATCGCTGCATCCGAGCACCCTCGTCGGTGCTGGCCACGAACAAGTAGCCCTGGTGGCGAAGCCCGATGTCGACGCGGCGCTGGAGGTCGTCGAAAAAGTCGATGCTCTCGCGAACGAGCGCCACCTCTTCCTCGTTGTCGAACTGCAGCCGGAAGGCGCCGGTCGCGACCGGGGTGGTGAGCGTCGCCAGTGCCGGCCGTTTTTCCACGACGACGGTCCAGAGGCCGGCTTGCTCAGCAAAAAAAGCAGTCGCGCACCCGATGATTCCCCCGCCGATGATGACGAGGTCAGCCCGGTCGGCCGCCTATCGGACCTCGACGATCAGCATCTTGGTGGATCCACCCGGAGTCAACACCGATACGTCGTCACCGACGCGCTTGCCCAGCAACGCCTTGCCAACCGGCGACTCGAGCGAGATCCGGCCCTTGCTGGGCTCCGCCTCCGCCGAGCCGACGATCGTGAACGCCTCGTCGCCATAGTCGTCGTGGACCTTGACTGTGGAACCGACCTCGACGACGCCTTTGACGTGTTTGCCCTCGATGATGCTGGCGTTGCGGATCAGCTTCTCGAGCAAGAGGACGCGGCCCTCGACGAACCCCTGCTCATTCTTGGCGTCGTCGTATTCGGCGTTTTCGTTGATATCGCCGAATTCCTTCGCCTGCCGGATTCGTTCGGCAACCTCGGGGCGACGCTTGTTGCGGAGCACCTCGAGCTCCGCCTGCAGGCGGTTGAGGCCCTCCTGGGTGATGTAGACAACCTTGTCGTTTTCCATAGTTCTCCCTTTGCGAAACCGGTGTGCGGCTCCGCAGAGCCGCCGTATTATACGAGATTCCCCGGGCCGGTTTGCTAGCCCGAAATCTGGATCGCCAGCGGTGGCAAGTTCTCGCGTACCCGGGCGCCGGCGCCCATCGGTAGGACGACGAGGAACAGACCGTGAACGCTATACGTCCCGGCCGCCAGCTTGCTTGAGGTGGGCCAGTCGGCCGTGAATTCCGCGGTCTCTCCGGCCGCGAGCGCTTTGTGCCCGAATGCCATGCACTGGATGGCGGGCACGGGCTGCGCCCAGACCGGCTGATGCTGGCTGTCCTCGGCCCAGATCTGGAGCGTCTGGACACAGCCAATTTCGTAGTCGATCGGCCCCGTGACGGTCAGCGTGAGATGGACACTCCCACCGGCAACCAGTCGGGCCGGCGTCGCCTCCGCGTAGAAGGGTCCGTTGGTTCCGGACACCGTGCCACCCGCACCCGGTGCGGCGGCCTGGGCGCCACAGCCGGCCAGCACGATGGTCAGGAGCAGCAGCCGGATTGGATCCACGTGGGTATGACGGCGGAAGAGGGCGAAAAGTTCCCGGTCGGGTCCGTCAGGCGGCTTCGCAGGAGGCCGGACCGTCGTCGAACGCATCGTCGGAGACGCGCATTCCCGGATCGATAGCCAGGGCCCTGTCCAGGACCTCCGCGACATCGTCCGGACTGGCCACCGACTGCACCATCGTCCGCAGGCGCGCCGCACCGCGGAAGCCTCGTAAGCCCCACGCGATGAACTTGCGAAGCAGCCGGGGGCCCCGCTCGGCGCCGTAATAGTCGAGCACCAGGTCACCATGCCGCCGGATCAGCGCGATCTGCTCCATCCAGGAAAGGTCGGGGATCACCTCGCCGGCGGTCAGGCGGGCTACCGTCTGGCGAACCAGCCACAGGTTGCCCAGGATGCCGCGGCCCAGCATCACGGCGGCGACGCCGCTCTCCCGCATACGACGAATGCTGTCGTCGGCCGTCCGCAGGTCCCCGCTGCCCGCCACCGGAATCCCGACCGCGGCCCGAACCTGGGCGATCGCCGCCCAGTCCGCGGACGGGTCATATCGCTGGGCGCGAGTACGACCGTGCACCGCCAGACCCTGGATGCCGGTTGCCTCCAGGCGGGTCGCCATCGCCAGGTAGTTCCGCGTGGCGGCGTCCCAGCCGAGCCGGATCTTGACGGTGACCGGAACCGAGACCGCTTGGACCACGGCTTCGCTGACCCGCCAGGCGAGCTCGGGATCGCGCAGCAGGGACGAGCCGCCCGACGTCTTGACGACCTTGGGCACCGGGCAGCCCATGTTGATGTCGACGATATCGGCGCCGGCCGCCTCCGCCATCCGGGCCGCCTCCGCCATCACCCCGGGGTCGCCCCCCATCAACTGCACCGACACGGGCCGGTAATCCCAATCCAGGTCCATCAGCCGGAACGATTCCCGATGCCGGCGGACCAGCGCCTCGCTGCTGATCATCTCGGTGCAGGCCAGTCCGGCGCCGAACTCCCGAGCGATCTTTCGGAAGGGCGCGTCGGTGACGCCCGCCATCGGGGCGACGTAGACCGGTGAGATGAGCTCGTGTGAACCGATTTTCACGGGCCTACCAGCCTATCAGTCTCCACGACGCAATCGGATCTCGAGCAGCAGGGCGATCACGCCCAGCATCAAGATCACGCCCACGTTCTCGGGGCGTCGCCCCACGCGAGTGGCGCTTTAGTGCCACACGAGCGTTTGAGACGGTTTATGAAAATCGCGAACAGGGTGGCCGCGGCGATGAAAATGGCGGCCGGGTCGCGGATCGGTGGCGTCCGGCCGGGACGAACGGGCGGGAGAGGTCCGGGTAGGCCAGACGGGAGCTGCTCAGACATTCATGTCGTAGATGAGCCGCAGACCTTCCAGCATCAAGCGCTGGTCGACCAGCTCGATGATGGGTGTCTGAGCGGCGATCAGCCCGGCAAAACCGCCGGTCGCGATCACACGGGGTTGTTCACCCAGTTCCTTCCGGATGCGGTCGACCATCCCTTCCACCTGGGCGGTGAATCCGAAGATGATGCCGGCCTGCATGCTCTCGGCGGTGGTACGGCCGATCACGGTTAAGGGCGCCTTCAGCTCAACCCGCTGCAGCCGCGCCGCCCGCTCATAGAGGGCCTCGACGGAAATGCCCATCCCGGGCGCGATCGCGCCGCCGAGATAGTCGCCTTCCTTCGACACCACGTCGTAGGTGGTCCCGGTGCCAAAGTCGATGATGATCAGCGGCCCGCCGTATTTCTTGAAGGCGGCCATGGCGGCGACGATCCGGTCGGCGCCGACCTCCTTGGGATCGCGATAGTGGATTTTCAGCCCGGTCTTGATTCCTGGTCCTACCACCATCGGCTCCCGGCCGAAGTAGCGATCGATCGCCTGGACCAGGGCGCTGTTCAGCGGCGGGACCACGCTGGCAACCACGACCGCATCGACCGACCTGGGATCGAATCCTTCCTGCCGCATCAGCTGGACCATCACCAGCCCGAGCTCATCCGGCATGCTGTCCCGGCGGGTGGCGAGGCGCCAGTCGTGGCGAAGCTGATCGCCCTCGAAGAGCCCGAACGTCAGGTTCGTGTTCCCGAGGTCGATCGCCAGCAACACGTCGTCAGTCTACCCGCGCGGAATCGCCGGTTTTGGTTTCTACAATGAGTGCATGCTCTCCGCGAAACGGAACCTGGCCGCCGAGGAGGTGCGACTGCTCAGGCCGTTCTGGCGCGAGGGCCGGATCATCCGCTGGCCCGCTCGGGAAGGCCGCCGCCGGCTGGTGCTCGCGGAGGTCGCGCGGGCCTTTCCGCTCGGAAGGCGGCTGGCCGAGGCGGAGGTCGACACCATGTTGCGGTCGATCTGGCCGGATTATTGCCAGCTGCGGCGGGCGCTCGTCGACTACGAGCTGCTCAACCGCAAGGACGGCGTCTACTGGCGCGTCGGCTGAGCGAGGCCGATGGACGACGCACCCGCCCGGTCAAGTTTGCGCCGCCGCCGCGTCAAAGAACGATGTCGAAGGTCGCCTGAAGGCCGGCGCTCGCGGCGCGTAGCGGAACCACCGGGCCCGCATCAGCCGGGACAGACGGGTTGCCGCTGAAGTTGAGCTCGATCGAAAGGCTTTGCTCCCCAGGATGCGACACCCAGAAATGAATATGGCCGGACTGGGTCCGTGGCCCTATGTAATTGCCGGGCTTGATCGTGTCCACGACGTACCGGCCGGACGCGTCGGTTAAGACCGCCCCCTGGAGATAGCAGCAGCGAAGCTCACCGGTCCCCTGCGGAGGCCCGTAGGCGCCGCTCGCATTCGCCTGCCATAGCTCGATCCGGGAACCGGCGAGCGGCCGGCACCGCCGGTCGTACACGACCCCGGTTATTTCGAGCGGTTCACCGCGGGTGCTGGCGACCAGCTCCGGTGAAGGCGTCAGGGACATGCCGGGACCGAGCACGACCCGGCCGGCAGCGACCGGCCCCATTCCCGGCGAGCTATCGCCGCGATGTCCAGGCGTCGGCCGGCAGCTGGGCTGCGCGGCTGCCGACGTCGCTGGACTGGTGGCCTGTTGACGGGCAGGCAGCGCGCATCCGGCCAGGATAATGCCGGAAAACAGGAGCCCGACGACCCGTCCGCCACGGCACGGTCCCATGGCCAGAATACCGCGCCCGCGACTCCCCGGTTCCAGGCGCAAAACGGCCCGGCGCGCTCCGCCTAGTAGATGTCTTCTTTGCGGGTGTCTTCGTCGGCCTCCGGGACTTCGACGTCGTCCTCGGCCGATTCGACCGTATGCATCCCGTCGAGTTCCTCGGCGGGCTCCTCCCCGTCCTCTTCGGCTTCTTCGACGTCGGCGCCCCGGGTCAGCAGCGACTCCTTGGCATAGGGGCGGAACTCGTCGCGGCCCTTTTTGATCGTGAAGGACGGCCGGCCGAAGAACTTCGGATCCTGGTAGGTCTCCCGGACGATGATCTTGATGGCGCCACCCTCGCAGGTCGCCACCGCTCCCGAGTAGCGGTTTCCGCCCTCCAGGAACTTGATCAGGCGCCGCCCCAGGGCGTGCTCGAGGTGGCCAAGGTACACGCCACGCGCGGTCTCGACGTTCATCGTGTCTCCATCCACGATCAACCTCACCGGATCACCGCCCGAAACCTTGCTGCAGGGGTCCCCTTCGGCGTGGAGGTGCAGGGCGGTGAGCGTCGTCTTGCCGGTTTCCTCGATGAACGCATCGACGTCCACTTTCGCCTTTGAAGCCGGCACCGGCTGGCCACCGCGAAGCCCCTGGAGCTTGCCGAGGTTCTTGACGGCGATCGGGTTGACCGGATTCATCTTCAGGGTGCCCTTGTAGGCCTCGACCCCTTCATCCAGCTGGCCGAGCTCGGTGTACGCCTTCCCCAGACGGTTCAGGGTGTCCTCGTCCGGGCCAAAACGGTCGATAATGCCGCGGTTGACCTGGACCGCTTCCGCCCATCGGTTCGCCAGGGCCAGCTCGATGGCCTCGTCGACGTACTGGGCCCGTGGTTTGATGCGTTCAGCGAATTCCGCCAAGGAATGCCCTCCTGAGATGCGTCGTATACCCTACGCGCGCTCCAAAACTATTGTCAAGCCTGCATCGCGAATTGCTCGGCATCACAACGACGGGGGCCCCGGATGCTTGTGCCAGGCCCCGGGACATTATTAGTAGGTATTAGAAGAGGGGCCCTCCTAGTTGCGCCCGGTGAGGCAAGGTTGTATAAAGATCACGCCTTCGGGCACGCAAAGTCAAACCTGCGCGAGACACACGTAAAACCGCATTTGGAAGGAGGACGTTGTATGAGATTGCCGAAATTGCTTGCCGGGCTGGCCCTTGCGAGCATGGTGCTGGCCGCCTGCGGCACGACAACCGGTGGCACCTCAAACAAGGGAGCGATCAAGATCGGCGTCGAATTGCCCGAGTCGGGCGGCGAAACCTCAAACGGGATCCCGACCCTCAACGGCGTCAAATTCGCGGTCGACCAAACCAAGACCGTCGAGGGCTTCACCCTATCCGTCGCCAACTTTGACGATGCCGTCAACGGCGTTCACGACCCTCAAAAGGGCGCGCAGAACGTCCAGCAGCTCGTCGACGACTCGAAGGTTCTGGGCATGATCGGCCCCTTCAACTCGAGCGTCGCGCGGGCCGAAATCCCAATCAGCAACCGGGCCCACCTCGTCCAGATCAGCCCGGCCAACACCAACCAGTGCCTGACCAAGGACATCTACATCCCGCAGTCCCTGAGCGGTGTGCCTGACGTCGATTGCAAGGCGGCCGGCTATCCTTTCCCCAAGGACCTGCGACCGACCGGGACGAACAACTACTTCCGAGTCGCCACCACCGACGACTTCCAGGGTCCGGCCATGTCGGACTACGCGTACAAGACTCTGAACATCAAGAAGGTGGGCGTGGCGTCTGATGCCGAGGCCTACGGAAAGGGCATTGCCGACACCTTCACGATCCGGTACCAGAAGGATGGCGGGACGGTCGTCAAGCGGCAGGACTTCCCCAACGCCTCCAAGGTCAGCGACTTCAAACCATTCCTGCGGGCGGCCCAGAAAGCCGGTGCGGAAGCGATCTATTTCGGCGGTACCGACAGCAATAACGCCTGCGTCGTCCGCAACCAGATGAAGGCAGCCGGCTTTGCCGACAGTGCGCCCTTTTTCGGTGGTGACGGGATCGTCACCGACAAGTGCAAGTCGGATGCCGCCGCTGCGGCCGTCGGGATGGACGGCACCGTGGCCACGGTCGCCGCCGAAAAAGTCTCCGGATCGCAGGCGACCATCGATGCCTTCAAGAAGGCCTACCCGAACTCGAGTGATTACGGCGCCTACACCATGCCCGCCTACGACGCCACCAAGGTGCTGATCGCGGCGATCGGCCGGGCGATCAAGGCCAACAACGGCAATATGCCCAGCAGGCAGCAGGTGCTCGACCAGATGTACAAGACTGATTACACCGGCG
>VBEN01000174.1 GCA_005881175.1 Chloroflexota bacterium | reverse complement strand
AGCGGCGATCACGCAAACGCGGTCGGTCCATCGAGTTCGCCGACTTCCGGAACTACACACCTGGCGATGATTTCCGGCTGATCGACTGGAACGCTTACGCCCGCCTCGATCGCTTCATGTTGCGACTCTTCGTCGCTGAAGAAGAACTGCCCTTGAGCCTCTTCGTCGATCTGAGCGGCTCGATGGACTGGGGGTCGCCGAACAAGGCCGTCACCGCCCGCCGGCTGGCCGGCGCCATCGCCTACGTGGCCCTGGCGGCCCTAGACCGGGTGCGGCTGACCGTCTTCGCGGACGCACCCACGTCGGGTGGCGCCCCTTATCGCGGCCGGCGCGCCGCCGCCCAGCTGTTCGCCCGGCTGCAATCGTTTCCAGCCGGCGGCGTCACGAACTACGAGCGGCTCGTCTGGCCGATCGGCCGGCAGCGACCAGGCATGAGCGTCCTGATCACCGACGGCCTGGGGGAGCCGGCGATGGACGCGGCGCTGGGCGCTCTACAGCGAGCTCATCAGGAAGGCGCGGTGTTGCAGCTGCTGGCCCCCCAGGAGATCACGCCGGACTGGTCGGGGGACGCCCGCCTCAAGGATGCCGAGACCGGGCTCGAGCGCGAGTTCACCGCGACCCCGCTCACGCAGAGCGCCTATGTGAACGCGCTGGCCCGGCGCACCACGGAGATCGAGCGGGCCGCCCATCGGCGTGGCCTGCGGTTCGCCCGCCTCTCGAGCGCCGAACCGATCGATGAAATGGTGCAGCGGACGTTGCGCCGCATCGGGCTGCTCGGATGACGTTTCTTGCTCCGGCGGCCGCGGTCCTGGCACTGACCATCCCGGCGATCGTCGCGCTGTACTTTCTGAAAATTCGGCGGCCGACTCGCATCGTGCCGGCCCTGCACCTCTGGCCCAACCAGATCCGAGACCGTCAGGCCAATGTCCCCTGGCAGCGGCTGCGCCCCAGCTGGCTGTTGTTTCTGCAGCTGCTGGCCGCCGCCGTCCTCGTCGCCGCCGCGCTGCAGCCGGCGCTGCCGGCCGGCGCCGCCCTTGCCCGCCACAGCCTCGTGCTGGTCGACGCCTCGGCTTCGATGCAGGCGACTGACCTGACCCCCTCGCGCCTGGCGGAAGCCAGGCGCCAGGTCAACGCCGTCATCGATCAGCTCGGGCCATCGGATCGAATGACCATCATTGCCGTCGGTCCCACCGCGCGGATCGTCGCCTCGGTGACGGGGGACCGCGACGCGCTGCATCGCGCCGTCAACGGGATCCGGGCGAGCAACGGGCCGGCGGACCTCGCGTCGGCCCTCATCCTGGCGGCCGGCCTGGTGCGCCCTGGCGACGACGCGCGGGCCTATTTGTTCAGCGATGGGATCGTGCAACCCCTGCGCGCCTCGTTCGCTGCCGGACTGCCGTTTCCAGTCGAGTACCACCGGGTGGGCGTGTCCGGGGAAAATGTCGGCCTCACCGCCCTGACCGTCCGGACCAGCGCACAAACCCGGGCAGCGTACCTGCATGTCCAGAATTTCGGGCAGCAGGCCCGCTCGGTCAGCGTGGAGTGGCGTGCCGATGGTCGCCTGCTCGATATTCGGTCTCTCGCGCTGGCGGCGGGCCAGGCGCAGGACGTGCTGCTGCCGGTGCCGTCCGACGCCACCTCCGTGACGGCGCGCCTCGATGGCAGTGACGTGTTCGCGCTCGACGATTCCGCCACGGCGGTGGCCAAAACGCCGCGGGCGTTCCGCGTCCTGCTCGTCACGCCGGGCAACGTCTTCCTCGAGAAGGCGCTCCGCCTTCGGGCCGATTTGCAGATCGACGTGGTCGCGCCGGCCGCCTACCGCCCCAGCGCCGCCTATGCGATGACCGTCTTCGACCGGTTCGCGCCGCCGACCATGCCGGACGGGCCGGTCCTGATCGTCGATCCGCCGGACGGCAGCGCCTTAGCAGGTGGAAAGCCCGTCGGCATCGGCCGGGTTCGGGCCGCGGATGCGGGCGATCAACTCCTTGCCAACGTGGACCTGCAGGACGTGCACGTGGCGCGCAGCCAGGACCTGCGGTCATCGACGTTCGGCCGGCCGCTGATCACCAGCCAGCAGACGCCACTTGTCCTTGTTCGCGAGGAGCCGTTCCGGCAGGTGCTCTTTGGCTTCGACCTGCACGAATCCGACCTGCCGCTGCGTATCGCGTTTCCCATCCTGACGCAGAACCTGAGCGAGTGGATGCTACCGCCGAGCGTACCGAGCCACAGTTTCCATCCCGACGAGCCGGTGACGATCGTGCCCGAAACGGGCGCGACCTCGGTCAACGTGATCCGACCGGACGGAAACCGCCGCTCGATCGCCCCGGGATCGATCGCGACCTTCGGCGACACTGATACCACCGGCGTCTACACCGTGGAGCAGGTCGTTTCGGGCAAGGTCGAGCGGTCGTGGTTCAGCGTCAACCTGTTTTCTGACACGATCTCGCAGCTCAAACCCCCCGACCGTCTCACCCTTCCCCCCACCCGGACCGCCACCATTCAGGCAACGCATCACGGTCAGCTCGAGATCTGGCCCTGGATCGCGCTCGCCGCACTCGGCATCGTGGCGGCCGAATGGTTGGCCTTCCACCGTGGGCTTTGAACTCACCCGTCCCCTATTCCTGGGGGCGGGCGTCCTGGCGCTGGGCATCATCGTCGCCATCTGGCGTGTCTTTCCGCCGCCGCTGCCACGGGTGCGCGCCCGGCTTTCGCTTGGGCTGCGCCTCTTGATCGTGCTCTTACTTACGGCTTCTCTTGCCGGATTCCAGGTCCAGACCACGCCCAGCCGGCAGTCTTTGCTGGTCGCCGCGGACCTGTCGGCCAGCGTCCAGAGCGCGCTGGACAACGAGGCCGCCACGGTCCGGCGCATCCTGCAGCAGCGCCGCGGGGACGATCGCGCCGGCGTGCTGAGTTTCGGCCGCGATTCTCAGGTCGAGGTCAACATTAGTAAGGATCCCCAGTTCGGCGAGTTTCAGAGCCAACCCAACCCGCACTACACCGACCTCGCAGCCGCGCTGCAGCTGGGGGGCTCGATCCTTCCGGACGACGGCCGCAAGCACATCGTCGTCGTCAGCGACGGGCGGGCCAACCTTGGCGATGCCGTCAGCGAAGCCCGGTTGCTGCGGGCCGAGGGGGTTCGCGTCGACACCGTCGCGCTCCCGGTGCCCATCGGGGCCGAGGCCTACGTCGATCGGCTGGATGCACCCCGGTCGCTGACCCAGGGCCAGCGGGCCAATGCCCAGGCGCTGATCATCACGAACACGTCCACGCGGGCGACGGTTCGCTGGTACCTGGATCGGACACTCGTCAACACCGTCCAGCTCGATCTCCCAGCTAGGGAGACGATCCTCAAGCAGACCGTCACCCCGGCCGAACCGGGGTTTCACGCGGTGCGGGTGGTGATGGATGCGGTTCGCGACACGTACGCGGAAAACAACCTCGGTGAGGCATTGATCCAGGTCGTGGGACCGCCGCGCGTGCTGCTGGTCGAGAACACGCTCGGGGAGGCGGCCAGCCTGGAGGCGGCGCTGCGTTCGACCGGCATCGGCACAGTGTCGATCACCCCGCAGCGGCTACCGCGCTCGGCGGCCGATCTGGCCGCCTACCAGGCCGTGGTGCTGGTGAACATCCCGGCTTCGAGCCTGGGCGGTGACGCGATGGCGCTCTTGCAGGCCTCCGTCCGCGACCTTGGCACCGGTCTGGTCGTGATCGGCGGCGCCGACAGCTACGGGCCCGGCGGTTACGCCGGTACGCCGCTCGAAACCGCGCTGCCGGTGCAGATCCAGCTGCCCCAGGATA
>VBEN01000169.1 GCA_005881175.1 Chloroflexota bacterium | reverse complement strand
TCTCGGATCCGTCTGGCCGCACGACAACGCCACCATCGCCGGAGGGTTTCGTCGAGCCGGCCGGCATTCGGAGGCGCAGCAGATTGCCGAGGGTATCTTTGCCGCGGCCGAGCGATTCGAGCACTACCGACTGCCCGAGCTCTGGGCTGGCGTCGCGCGCGAACCCGGCGCGTATCCGGTGCCCTATCTCGGCACGAATGTGCCCCAGGCCTGGTCGGCGGCAGCGGTCTTCAGGCTGATCGCGATCCTTTGCGGCATTCACACGGCCGGTCAGAGCCGCACGATTTACATCAATCCCGATCTACCGGACTGGCTGCCCGACCTGACCCTCAAGAACCTTCGCGCCGGCAAAGGCGCGGCCGAGCTTCGCCTGAAACGCGACCAGGTCGAGGTGGTGACGAACACGACCGGCTTCGAGATCGTGCATGGCCGCATCCCACGGCCACCGCTGAAGGAGACGCCGCTCGCCCGGACTTAAAATGGACCTAGCGCAGCGCGCACGCCGGCTGGCGGCCCTGAACGAGGCGGCGCTGGCTATCGCCGGGGACCTCGACCTCGATCGCGTCCTGGAAAAGATCCTCAAGACTGCCGCCCATCTCGTGGGCGCCCAATACGGCGCGCTCGGTATCCCAGATCGCCAGGGTGGATTTGGCCGGTTCCTCACGGTCGGCATCTCGGAGCGACGCGCCGCCCGGATCGGGGCCCTGCCGCGGGTCCATGGCGTCCTTGGTTCGCTTGTCACCGACGGCAAGCCAATTCGATCCCGCGATATCCGCCGGCATCCGAAATTCTCCTGGTATCCCGCCCACCATCCGGAGCTGATCGAGTTTCTTGGCGTGCCGATTCGCCACCGCGGCGAGGTTCTGGGCAACCTCTTCTTTTCGGGCAGTCGGCGCGGGACCTTCACCGCCGAAGACCAACGTCTCGTCGAGATGCTGGCCGCTCACGCCGGAGTCGCGATCACGACCGCTCGACTCTATGCCGATGCCCAGGAGCTGGCCATGCTCGAGGAGCGCGGTCGAGTGGCGCGCGAACTGCATGACGCCGTTTCCCAAACGCTATTCAGCCTGATCTACGAGGCACGCGCCGCGGCGGACCAGCTGAAGGCCGATCCCACGGCAGCCGCCGAGCATATGACGCAGGTCCAACAGCAAGCGGCCGGCGCGCTCGATGAAATGCGCAGCCTGATCCTCGCGCTCCGTCCCAAAAGCCTCGAGCGCGATGGCCTCGCAGCCACTCTGCACGATCATGTCGAGGGGCTCCGCCGGATCCACCGGGCGGCCATCGAGGCACGCATCGATGAGAGCGACCGGTTGTCGCCCGACCAGCAACTCGGGATCCTGCGCATCGCCCAGGAGGCGCTGCACAACGCGGTCAAGCATGCCGGCGAGGTGGCGATTCGGCTCGACCTGCGCCACGCTGCCGACGCCACCCACCTGGTCGTCAGCGACGAGGGTCCCGGTTTCGAGAACAAGGCCGTGTCGCGTACGCGCCGCACTGTCGGGCTGCATGCGATGCGGGAACGGGCCCACGCGATGGGCGCCAACCTGACGATCGAGAGCCGTCCAGGAGGAGGATCGGTTATCCAGCTAATCCTGCCGCAGCGGCGACGGCGGTCTTCGTGATGGCGCCAATCCGGGTGCTCATCGTCGACGATCATGCCGTGGTGCGGCGAGGGTTGCGGGCGTTCCTCGATCTGCAACCCGATATCGAGGTGGTAGGCGAAGCGACCGACGGCGCGAGTGCGGAGGAACTCACCGCCAGGCTTGGGCCGGATGTTGTGCTGATGGACCTGGTGATGCCGGGAACCGACGGCATCGCAACCATCCGGAGGCTGCGGAACGCGGTGGCAAGCGCCGCCGTCCTGGTGCTGACCAGCTACCTCGATGACGTCCATGTGTTCGCCGCCCTCGAGGCCGGTGCCGCCGGCTACCTGCTCAAGGACGTGCAACCGGATGAGCTGGTGCGGGCGATCCGGCAAACACATCAGGGCGAGTCGGCTCTGCATCCCAAGGTCGCGGCTCGACTGGTCCAGCACACCGCTCAGCCGGCCAGCTTCGCCGATTTCACGCCCCGCGAACGCGATGTCCTGCGACTGCTCGCCGAGGGCTTTCCTAACAAGGAGATCGCCCGCCGGCTCGCGCTCTCGGAAAAGACGGTCAAGACGCACGTCAGCAACATCCTGCAGAAGCTCGGGGTCAGTGACCGCACCCAGGCCGCGCTCCTGGCGGTACGTCGTGGCCTCGTCGGCTAAAACTCCCTCCCCTCTTGCGGGGGAGGGTCGGGGTGGGGGGTCCGCCTAACGGCTGAGGCGAACCTCCGTCGCCGGCCCGATGGCTGGGCAGCGCCAGCACGTCAGGATGGAGGCATGAGTGATGGGCCAAAGCGGCTGGCAGGGACGGTGGCGATGGTCACCGGAGCGTCGCGTGGTCTTGGCCGGGCATTGGCGATCGCCTTCGCCCGCGAGGGCGCCGCGCTGGCCCTTTGTGCTCGGGGAATCCCCGCACTCGACGAGGTGGCGAATGCCGCAGCCGGGCTCGGCGCCGACGTGCTTGCCGTTCCGGCGGACGTGCGTTCGACCCGCGACCTCGAGCGGCTCGTGGCCCTGACGCTGGACCGGTTCCACCGCGTCGACATCTTGATCAACAATGCGTCGGAGCTCGGCCCCACACCTCTTCCCTATCTCTCGGAATATCCGCAGGCAGCCTTCGACGATGTTCTCCAGGTCAACGTCACGGCCCCGTTTCGACTCACGCAAGCACTGATCGGTGGAATGCTGCTGCGAAACCATGGGGTCGTCATCAACGTGACCTCGGACGCGGCCGTCACCGGCTACGCGGGATGGGGCGCCTATGCCGTTTCCAAGGCGGCCCTCGAAGGGCTCACCCGAACGTGGACCGCCGAACTCGCCGGCACCGATGTGCGGATGTATGCCGTCGATCCCGGCGATATGGACACCGACATGCATCGGGCGGCGATGCCTGATGCCGTTCCATCCGAGCTGGCTCGACCCGATGACGTCGCACGTGCGTTCATCCACCTGCTCACGTCGGCCGAGCCGGCCGTGGCCGGCCACCGTCTGGAGGCCGCCGCGCTTGGTCAGTAACCCGGTAAGACCGCTGCCGGCGCTGCCCGCGGAGCTTCGCGCGCACCTCCCGGCCGAACTGCGTGGGCTCCGCCGCGACGGCGTTCGTTTAATGGTCGTCGACCGGGGCGCTCAATCGATCCGGCACTCCCGCTTCATCGAGCTGGGCAGCTTCCTTCGCGCCGGTGATCTGCTGGTCGTCAACCGCAGCCGCACCATGCCAGCCGCCGTCCCGGCCTATCGCCAAGACGGCGAGCTCGTGCAACTTCGGCTCTGCGTGCGTCATGTTGAGGAATGGCACGTTCTCTGTGTGGAGCCCGATCCTCCGCATCGAAACGTCGCGCTGCGGGAGGGCGAGCGGCTGCAGGTGGCCGGTGACGAGACGGCGGTACGAGGCCGGCGTGCCGATCTTCCGCTTCTCTGGCGGATCGACCCGCTCCGCGAGGGCCTC
>VBEN01000168.1 GCA_005881175.1 Chloroflexota bacterium | reverse complement strand
GATCTCGTCCGAGCGCTGGTTCTCATCGGAGCCAACTACCACTTCAACGGGAACATGCCTACGGAGCCTGGTGGGTCCGGCGCTCAGGCGCTACGCGACCGTTACGCCGCACGGTCGCCGGACGGGGGCGAGCACTTCGCGACGTTTCTCGCGAAATCGCAAACGATGTGGACCAGCGAGCCGACGCTCACGACGAACGATCTCCGAAAGGTCTCCACGCCGACCCTCGTCGTGGCCGGCGACGACGATCTGCTGACGCTCGCGCACACCACTTCGCTCTATGAATCGCTGCCGCTCGGTCAGCTCGCGGTCATCCCCGGTGCTTCGCATGCGGTCGTGCTCGAGAAGCCCGACCTCGTCACTCGTTTCATCAGCGATTTTCTGAGCGCGCCCGGAACACCGAAGACCCTTCTCCCGATCCGGCGAAAGACCCACGCGTGATGAGCGCACTCGGCGATGAGCGCGTCGCGCGCGACCTCCTCATGCTCCCGCGCCTTCTCCGGCGCGCCGGAGTTCACGTCAACGCCGAGCGCGCCCGCGTGTACCTGCAGGCGATCGCAGCGATCGATCTCGAGCGACCCGATGACGTGCGCGCGGCGAGCCGCACGGCCCTCGTGTCGCGTCAGGCGGACCTCGCCCCGTTCGAGATCACGTTCGACCTGTTCTGGTCCCTCCTCCGTGGTGGGCGTCTCACCGCGCCGGTCCCGAGTGCCCGCCCTCCGAAGGCTGAGTCGGACCAGATCGAGGTCCCGCTGGGGCAGATACCGAGCCGGATGACATCGCTCGTCCCGCGGATCGTCCGCGTGATGGCAAGCCCGACCGAGCTCCTGCGCACGACCGACTTCTCGGCGATGACCGCCGCCGAGCGCGGCGCGGCCGCGCGGTTCCTCGAGCGCATGCGATGGTCTCCGGGCCAGCGCCCGAGCCGGCGCTTCCGCTCGTCGCGAAACGGCAGACGCCTCGATGCGCGCGCGACCTTGCGAAAGTCGCTCGCCGCGGACGGCGAGCCCGCCGTCCTCATTCGCCGGGCGCGTCGCGTGAAGCGAAGGCCGCTCGTGATCCTGTGCGACGTCTCCGGATCGATGGAGGCGTACACGCGGCTCCTCCTGCATATGTCGCACGCGTTCGCGCGCGGCTGGGGCCGGGTCGAAACGTTCACGTTTGGCACGCGCTTGACCCGCATCACGCGACAGCTTCGCGAGCGGCGCCCTGACGCTGCGCTCGCGCACATCTCGCGCGCCGTCTCCGACTGGTCCGGCGGCACGCGCATCGGAGACGCACTGCACGAGTTCAACCTGCGGTGGTCGCGGCGGGTCCTCGGCCGTGGGGCGATCGTTTTGCTCGTCACCGACGGGTGGGAGCGCGGCGATCCGGCTCGGCTTGAGCAGGAGGCGTCGCGCCTGCAGCGTGCGGCGTACCGCCTCATCTGGCTCGACCCGCTCTCTGGTACCCGCGATTACTCGCCCGATGCGCGCGGCGCCCGCGCGCTCAGCGGTCATGCCGACGACCACCTCGCGGCGAACACGCTCGACGGCCTCTCGCGGATCGCGGAGCTCCTCGGCGACGTCGGCCGCGGCCGGCCGGTGCGGCGATCTGGTGCGACGTGAGCGCAGCCTTCTTCGAGCTCGCCGCCGAGCTGCTTGCGCGACGCGAGCCCTTCGCGACCGCGACCGTCGTCCGTGCGGACCGACCCACGTCCGCGAAGCCCGGCGCGAAGGCGATCATCACGCCCGATGGCAAGCTCACCGGATGGATCGGTGGCAGCTGCGCCGCGCCTGTCGTGATCCGCGAAGCCGTCGCGGCCATCGCCGACGGCGAGGCTCGGCTCATCGAGATCTCCAAGACCAGCGCGGCGCCGCGACCGGGGGTGCGACACTTTCCCATGACGTGCCACTCCGGCGGCACGCTGGAGATCCATATCGAACCCCTTCTTCCGACCGAGCAGCTCGTCGTCCTGGGAAAGACGCCCGTCGCCCGCGCGCTCGTCGCGCTCGGGTCGGCGCTCGGGCGCTACGTCGTGGTCGCAGAGCCGAACGTCACCGAGGTCGACTTTCCGACCGCTGACCGAATCACGAGCGATCTGTCGGACGTGAACGTCGACGAGCGCACGTCGATCGTCATCGCGATGCGCGGCGATGCTGACGAGGACCCGGCTGAGGCGGCCCTCCGGACTCGAGCGAGTTACATCGGCCTTGTGGCGAGCCGGACCCGCGGAGACGTGATCCGCGACACGCTCGCGCGGCGCGGACTCGGTGAGGAGCAGCTCCGGCGGCTCGTGTATCCGGCGGGCCTCGACCTCGGTCACGCGAGCGATGAAGAGATCGCGCTCTCGATCCTCGCGCAGATCCTCACAATCCGCGCGAATCTCGCGCGCGCCGCGGCGCAGCAGCCGCATCAGATGCTGCACCCGACCGCGCCGGTGGCCGAGGCCGTCGATCCGATCTGCGACATGGTCGTCGCGATCACGCCCACCGCTCTCCGCGCCGACTTCGAAGGCACCACCTATTACTTCTGCGGCGAGGGCTGCCGCCGCCGCTTCCTGAAGGACCCCGCCACCGCGGTCGCGGCGACGCGATGAAAGAGGTCGCGGCCGAGCTCGAGCAGTGGCTCGCAAGCGGCGACCCGGTGGCGATCGCGACCGTCGTCCGCATCAGCGGCTCCGCGCCCCGCCCGCTCGGCGCGACGCTCGTCGCACGAGCCGAGGAGAAGATCGCGGGCTCGGTCAGCAACGGATGTGTCGAGTCGGCGGTCTACGAGGAGGCCATAGCCGTCCTGAAGGACGGCCGCGCCCGCGTCGTGAACTACGGAATCAGCGACGAGTTCGCGTTCACGGTCGGGCTCTCGTGCGGCGGGTCGATCGACGTGCTCGTCGAGCCGGTCGGCGCGCTCCACCGCGCGGCGCTCGAGGCGGTCCGGTCCGAACGTCCCGCGCTTCTCGTGCGCGTGGTCGCACCTGCCGATCGCGCAGGCACGGTCGCGGTTCTCACCGAGGATCGTGCCGAGGGCTGGTCGCCCGAGCTGGCCGAGCTCAAAGTCGGCGCGCTCGCCGCGCTTGGCGAGGGACGATCGCGAACGGTCACCGCGCGCCTTGGCGAGCGCGATGCGACGGTCTTCCTCGAGGCGATCGCGATGCCACCGCTCCTCGCGATCGTCGGCGCGACGCATGTGGGGCAGGCCCTCGCCCATCTGGCCAAGGCCGTGGGATATCGCGTTGTCGTCTTGGACCCGCGCGAGGCGCTCGCCAATGCCGAGCGCTTTCCGGGAATGGAGATCGTGGCGGCATGGCCGCAAGAGGGCCTCGCGACTCTGCGCTTCGGGCCGAGCTCGGCGATCGCGATCCTCGCGCACGACGATAAGTTCGACCATCCCGCGCTCGTCGCCGCGCTCCGGAGCGCGGCGGGCTACGTCGGCGCGATCGGCAGCCGTACGACCAACGAAAAGCGCGTCGCCTGGCTGCGGTCGCAGGGCGTGGCCGACCGGGATATCGCGCGCATCCACGCGCCGATCGGCCTGGACATCGGCGCGACGGGCGTCGAGGAGATCGCGCTCGCGATCCTCGCCGAGGTCGTCGCGGTCCGCCGTCACCGCGGCGGGCGAAGCCTCTCCGCGGAGCCCGTTGTCGCGGCACGCTGAGCTCGATCCGCCCCGCATTGGCGGGATCATCCTCGCGGCGGGCCAAGCAAACCGATTCGGTTCTCAGAAGCTGCTCGCCCTGCTCGGCGGGCGACCTCTCGTACAGCACGTGATCGACGCGGCGAACGCCTCGAGTCTCGAGGACATCGTGCTCGTCGTGGGGGCCGACGATCTCGTCGCGCACCTTGACCCGGGTCGCACGCGGACGGTCCGCAACCCCGACCCCGTCCGCGGCCTCGCGAGCTCCTTGCAGTTGGGCCTGAGCGTGCTCGATGACCAGTTGCACGCAGCGCTCGTGCTCCTGGGAGATATGCCCGATGTGACGACAGCGTTGATCGATGAGCTGGTCGCTCGCGG
>VBEN01000167.1 GCA_005881175.1 Chloroflexota bacterium | reverse complement strand
TCGATGGGCACCAGCGGACGCTCGAAGAAGTGGGGAAGCGGTTCGGCGTTACCCGCGAGCGGATTCGGCAGATCGAGGCGAAGGCGCTGCGCAAGCTACGCCATCCGAGTCGCAGCAAGAAACTCAAAGATTACCTGGAGTAGCCCCACTCTGATCCGCTCCCGCAGCGGAGGAGGAAGTCCGGGCTGATGGCGCAGTCGGCCGACTCGACCTGGAAGGTTGGACGGCGACCCAACGTCATCGTTTTATGTCCGACCTCGGCGAGAAACTCCTAGCGGCGGCGATCTTCGCGGCCCTGGAGGCGCCGCTTGGCCTGATCGCGTACCGCGCATCTCATCGTGCGCGACCTCTGTTGGTGCCCCTGGCTCTCCTCTTGCTGGGGCTGATAGTGCCGAATGCGGGCTGGGCGGGGGTGCTGCTCTTCGCCAGCCTGATGACGATGTTTGGCATCGCTATCAGAGCGCGGACGCGCAAAACCGTCTCCGATGAGCAACGCCAGTTGGCCATCCACGGGCCGTCGACATGGCTGGGGCAAAGCCGCCGTAGCTCGTTGGCGCTGATTGCGATTGGCGCCGTTGCCATGCTGGTCGGTGTCGCCAGCGACGGATCGGGCCGGACGAGCAGCCCGCTTGCAATCCTCTTTTTTTCTGGCGGGTCGATCATGCTCGGCATGGGCCTTTTCCGGCGCCATACCGTCCTAGTGCACTATCTGGGAGGATCACGCGCTCGCTGGCTCGAGGTTGTCCAGGTATCAACTGCAGTTCTCGCCTATGGCCTCGCTATCGCGAGCGATTTCCGGAGTGATCCAGGCGAGCGCCTGGCATTTCACCTGCTCAGCATCCTTCCTTTCGCGTTCCACTTCGTTGTCGTATGGGTTCCGCTTATCAAAGCGCAGGAACGTCCCGTTCTGCCGGAAACACCGTTCGCCTAGCTGGCCAACCCGCAATTTGTGCTGTATACTACGCTGTATATGGCGGCACGGAGAACTCAGATCTACTTGACGGCGGAGCAGCGAAAACGCTTGGATGAGCGCCGGCGGCGAGACAAGCGGACGCTTGCCGAGCTGGTGAGGGAGGCGCTCGACGCATACCTCGCCGACCGGAGTGGTGAGGCAGCGAGTGCCCTAGATTCGACGTTTGGTGCTCTACCGCGGCTCGACGTGCCAAACCGGAACGAGTGGAACCGTGGCTGACCTGCTGGTCGACACTGACGTCTTTGTCGACCACTTGCGCGGGTCGAGAAAGATTGTTGCCGGAGGCGACAGAGTCGTGTACTCAGTCGTAACGCGCTGCGAGCTTTTTGCCGGGCGCGAGACGGAGGAAGGAACGGTCCGCCGGCTGCTAGAGCCGTTTGAAGAATTGCCCGTCGACCGGAGTATTGCTGAGCGCGCCGGTCGCCTGCGGCGGACAAGCGGACTGCGAACGCCTGATGCTTTGATCGCCGCTTCCGCTTTGGAACATACGTTGACTCTCGTGACTCGAAACGTCGGTGACTACCAAGCGGCCCGCGGACTGAAGATCCGAGAGCCGCACTGACGTCGATCGGGATTCCCGACTGGGCAACGACCATGGTGTCCATATGAGCCGTGCCGTGGAGGAGCTCAACCGCCGGATGCTCCGGGCCAGAGACGCGATGGACCGGGCCTATGCGCAGCCGCTCGACGTCCCGGCACTCGCCCGGATCGCTAACGTGTCAGAGGCGCACTTCATCCGAACCTTTCGGGCAACTTTTGACGAGACCCCGCACCACTATCTCCAGCGTCGCCGGGTGGAGCGCGCCATGTACCTGCTGCGTGCGACCGACCGAAGCGTGACGGTCATCTGCCTCGACGTCGGCTTTAGCAGCCTGGGTACCTTCAGCCGGATTTTTCGGGACATCGTCGGCCAGGCGCCAAGCGCGTATCGCGAGCGCGGGCCGATCCAGGCCGTTCCCAACTGCTTCGCCATGGCGTGGACGCGACCGAGCAGTTTTGGAGAAGCCCCGGCGCAGAACATCGTCTAGCGTAGGGGCACGATCAAATCTCGCCCAACCAAGGAGGGTTCCGATGTTCAACGCTCTCGCGATTTCATCGATCTATGTTCTCGACCAGGACCAGGCGCTCGAGTTCTACGTTGGGAAACTCGGCCTCGAGGTCAATACGGACCAGGACCTCGGTTTCATGCGCTGGCTGACCGTCAGCGTGCCGGGCGATCGCGACCGCCAGGTTCTGCTGCAGACCCCGGGACCGCCGGCGCTCGACCAGAAAACCGCGGCCCAGGTCCGCGAGCTGCTGACCAAGGGGGCCACGGGCGGACACCTGTTCTTCACCGCCGACGACTGCCGCAAGACCTACACCGAACTTCGCGCGAAGGGCGTCGAGTTTACCGAGGAGCCGACCGAGCGACCGTACGGCATCGATTGCGGACTGCGCGATCCATTCGGCAACCACATTCGTTTCTCGCAGCCGCTACCGGTTACCGCGTCAGCCAAGGCCCAGGAGAAGGGACGATGAGGCCGACGAGAGCGCTGCTGATGGGTGGCGTGATTGCCGGCCCACTTTACATGGGGATTGGCGTGATCGAAATCCTGATTCGCCCAGGTTTCGACATCAGCCGGCACGAGCTGAGCCTGATGAGCATCGGTGATCTGGGCTGGATCCAGATTGCGAGCTTCCTGGTTACTGGTCTGCTCGTCCTCGGTTGCGCCGTCGGCATGCGACAGGTGATGCGATCTGGCCGCGGCCGGACCTGGGGACCGCTGCTGGTCGGCCTGTACGGGCTGGGTCTCATCGCTGCTGGGATCTTCGTCGCGGACCCGATCAACGGTTTTCCACCGGGGATGCCGGAGTCGAGCACCATCAGCTGGCACGCCCTCCTCCACTTCGTGAGCGCGGCCATCGCATTCCTCGGACTGATCGCGGCCTGCTTCGTCTTCGCCCGCCGATTCGCGGCCCTCCAGCAACGCGGATGGGCGACCTATTCGCTGGTCACCGGCATCCTCTTTCTGGGCGCCTTCATCGGAATCGCGTCAGGCGCTAAGCAATCGGCCCTCGTACTCGCCTTCTGGGGCGCAGTGATCATCGGTTGGGCGTGGCTCTCCCTGCTGTCCGCCCGACTCGTGTCGGAGCTGGCTCCCATGCGGGAAGCTCGAACCTAGCTCGAAAGCCCGCCATATAGTGGCGGGCATGGACGTCGACCGACTCCTCCGGCACAACGCCCGGCCGATGCTGCAGCTGGCGGACTTCGTTCTGAGCGACCCGAGCGCAGCCGAAGACGCCGTGGAGCACGCTTTTGTGGCCGCCTGGCGTCAACGGAAAGGGCTGAAAGACGAGGCCGCCTTTCGGCCGTGGCTCCGCCGGATCGTGTTGCGGGAATGCCTTCGATGGCGGCGGCATCCGCTGTTTCGCGTCCTTGCGATGACGGACCGGGTCGTCGTCCAGGCGACGCCGACCGCCGAATCAGATGCGGCAGCCGCGGTCAAGCGTGTCGCGCCGTCGGTTCGGGCGATGATCTTCCTCCACCTCCACGAAGGTCTGTCCCTCGTACAGGTGGCTTCCGAATTGCGAGTTCAGGAATCGACAATGAAAACCCGACTTCGCGAGATCACCGGACTCGAATCAGGGA
>VBEN01000166.1 GCA_005881175.1 Chloroflexota bacterium | reverse complement strand
ATCTCCTCGGCGGACATCGTGGCTGGATCAAGCTTCCCATCTTCAGAGGTCAAGCGGGGCGCGCGGGTTGCACCTTCATCCGGCTGAGGGACCGGGCGAATCCGACCGGCGGCATAGTCCTCGAGGCTGCGCACCAGGAGCTGTCCCCCGAGTGCCGCGAGCGTGCCCTCGAGCCGGCCTGCCGATTCGTCGGGCGCGATGGCGACCCGCTCCTGGGTCAGGATCGGTCCAGTGTCGACGCCCGCGTCCATCTGCATGATGGTCACTCCCGTTTCCGTGTCGCCGCTCAGAATCGCCCACTCGACCGGCGCCGGACCGCGATGGCGTGGAAGCAGAGAGCCATGCACGTTGACCGTGCCGAGCCGGGGCGCATCGATCAGGCTGGCCGGAAGGATCTGCCCGTAGGCAACCACAACCATGACATCAGCGCCCACCGCGCTGATGCGCGCCTGGGCCGCCTCGTCCTTGATGCGCTCGGGTTGATAGATCGGCAACTGCAGCTCCGCGGCCAGAGTTTTCACCGCCGAGGACAGTGGCTTCATCCCACGGCCGCCTATCCGATCCGGCTGCGTAATCACAAGCGCGACATCGTGACCAGCTTGAACCAGAGACCTCAGGCTTGGCCCGGCAAATGCCGCCGTGCCAGCGAACACGATCCGCTGCGCGTCGCTAGGCGCCGACGAGTTCCGCTTCCCTCTCCTGGTCTTGCGGTTCGACTTTTCGCAGCGTGTCGAGGCTGGTCAGGCGATCGGTGAAGAGGATGCCGTCCAGGTGGTCGATCTCGTGCTGGATGGCCCTGGCAAGTAACGCGTCGCCCTTGATCTTCACCGACTTGCCGTGGCGGTTCAGCCCTCGCGCGACGACCTGCATGTGGCGCTTGACCTCCCCCACGTAACCGGGAATCGAGAGGCAGCCCTCCAGACCAATCTGCTCCCCTTCCCACTTAACCATCTCGGGATTGATGAGCGTGTGCAGGTTGGTATCCGTCTTGATCACGCAAACGCGCAGCCCGACGCCGACCTGTGGCGCCGCCAAGCCGACGCCCGGCGCCGCGACCATGGTATCCACCATGTCATCGATGAGCTTCCGAATGCTGCTGTCGACGCGCGGCACTCGCTTCGCCTTCTGGCGAAGGATCGGAGACTCCTGGGTGAGGATGGGTAGCACAGCCATGCTTCTGAGCCTACATCGGGTCGACGTCGAGGCTCCAGCCCCGGCCGCGCGGTAATCCGTCTGCCACCCGATGCACGTCCGTCCCTTTGAGGGTCACCTCGAAGTGATATTCGTCCTTGAGGCGGTACACAAACGCGGGAGAGGGTCCGAGCACCTCGATGTCTCCCAAATTGAGCACGCCGATTGTAGCAGACAGATGTTCGGCCGCAGCCTTTGCGTCACGTTCTGCCCGGGCCTCGTCGCGATGGCTGTACGTCGCGACGATGAGCTCCTTGAAGGGCGGAAACCCGTAGGTCCGCCGGATCGCCAACTCCTCGCGGTAGAAGCCACGATAGTCGTGGTACTGCGCGTGGCGGATAGCCGGATGATCCGGGTTGTAGGTCTGGATCAAGACCTGCGAGGCACGGGTGCCACGGCCGGCCCGCCCGGCCACCTGGGTGAGCAGGCTGAAGGTGCGCTCGGACGAGCGGTAATCCGGAAAGTGAAGGCTGGTGTCCGCATTGACGACGCCGACGGTGGTCACCCGGGGTAGGTCGAGTCCCTTGGCCACCAGCTGCGTACCCACCAGCACGTCCGCGTCGCCCGAGACCATCCGGTCGAGGACCAGGTCGGCGGCATCGACCGTCTTCATCACGTCACGGTCGAGCCGGACCACGCGGGCGGTGGCGAACAGCGAGCGCACCTCCTGCTCGATGCGCTCGGTACCGATGCCGAAGCTCTTGATGTATCGGCTGCCGCAGGCGGGGCAGCGGCGGGGCATCGCCTCCGTGCTGCCGCAGTAGTGACACTGCAGCCGCCCCAGCGCCGCGTGGTAGACAAGGGCGACGCTACAGTGCGGGCACTCGCGCACCTGGCCGCAGTCGCGGCAGAGGACGAAGGTTGCCAGGCCGCGGCGATTCAAGAAGAGAATCGACTGCTCCCCGCGTTCGAGCGATCCAGCAATCGAGGCCTGGAGCTCCCGGCTGAGCGGACTGAACTGTCGGCCGGCGATCTCCTTTCGCATGTCGACCACGGTGACCGGTGGCAGCGGCCGGCCCTGGGCGCGGTGTGGCAGCTCGAGCAGGTGCGCGCGGCCAGACAGGGCGCCCGCGTAGGTCGCGACGCTCGGCGTGGCGCTGCCCAGGATGAGAACCGATTGGGTTCGTCGGGCGAGCCAGCGGGCCACCGTTGGGGCGTGATATCGCGGGATGCGCTCCTGCTTGAACGCGGATGATTCCTCCTCATCGATCACGATCAAGCGGAGCCGTGGTAGCGGGGCGAAGACCGCGGCACGCGGTCCAATGACGATGTCGGCCTCGCCTCGCCGGATTCGCCACCACTCGGCGGCTCGCTCGGCCTCGGTCAGCGAGCTGTGCAGTACGGCGAGCCGGCCGGGGAAGCGGGCCGCAAACCTCCCGACCGTCTGCGGCGTCAGCGCGATCTCCGGCACCAGCACGAGCCCCTGTCCGCCGGCCGCGAGCACCTCTGCGAGCAGAGCGAGGTAGACCTCCGTCTTGCCGCTGGCCGTGACGCCATGCATCAGGAACACCTCGCCCTCGTGGCGGCCCAGCGCAACCGCAATCCGTTCCTTTGCCGCCTGCTGCGCCGGCTCGAGCTCGATATCACCCGCAGGCGGCGTCCCACTTGCTTGCCGCAGGATCCGACTGTGCCGGCGACGCTTGACCGATCGCCGCACCACGGCGCGCACCCGCGGGGGCAGGATGGCGCGAATCACTTCGTCCAACGGCACGGCGTAGTGGGCGGCCACGAATCCCGCGAGCTCGATCAGGAGCGGCGGCAGCAGGGGCTCGGCGTCAACCAGCGCCTCGATCGGCTTCAACTCGAGCACTGCCGGCACCGTCTCCAGGGCATAGACGAAGCCGGTCACGGTCCGCTTGCCGAAGGGCACCCGAACCCGGTGACCGACCTCGATCACGCTGGTTAGATCGTCGGGAACCGCGTAATCGAACAGGCCACTGATGCTGCCTACCCGAGCCTCCACCGCCACCTGCGCCACCGAGCGCAGGCCCGGGTCAGCCGCGGTTGCGGGCGGCATCGATGGCATCCCAGATCTGGCCGGCCACCTCCCACTTTGGCAGGCGGG
>VBEN01000165.1 GCA_005881175.1 Chloroflexota bacterium | reverse complement strand
CGCGTCCCAGTCGATCGACGCGCCGGCCTGGCATTCGATCGCGCCGATTGAGCGGGTGTAACTGCGGACCTGAATTCCGAACTGTTGGAGCAGCAGCTTGGCGACGCCGCCCGCCGCGACACGCGCCGCGGTTTCCCGGGCGCTGGCACGTTCCAGCACGTCGCGGGCATCGTCCGCGCCGAACTTGAGCATCCCGGCGAGGTCGGCGTGACCCGGACGTACCCGCGTGATCGGCTTCCGCTTGACCTCAGCCGCGTCGACGGCCATCACCTGGCGCCAGTTCTCCCAGTCGCGGTTGGCGATCTCCAGCGTGATGGGCGACCCAAGCGTGAGGCCGCCACGGACCCCGGCGACGATGTGCGCGGCATCCTGCTCGATCGCCATCCGGCCACCGCGGCCATGACCGCCCTGCCGGCGCCGCAGGTCGGGAACCAGGTCCTCTTCGCGAAGCGTGAGGCCCGCCGGAATGCCGTCCAGGATGACCGTCAAGCGCTCGCCATGCGACTCGCCTGCGGTCAGGAAGCGGAGGCTCATGCGTGCACCGCCTCGGCCGCGCGCTCCAGCGCAGCGCGCATCACCTCGATCGGCGCCGATCGTCCGGTCCAGATCTCGAACGCCGCGGCGCCTTGATGAAGCAGCATGGCGCGCCCATCAGGAGAGCGTCGGGAGCGCAAGTCGAACAGTCGCTGACCGGGTCGTAGCCACGCCGCCGGGGGAAGGTCGGCCGGCGTTGCGTTAACCACCAGGTCGGCACGGGCGATGGTGGCTTGCATTCGCTCCATGGCAATGGGCCCGCCGCGCTCGATCTCGAGATCCCGGCATAGGCGTTTTGCCTGCTCGAGGTTGCGCGCGATAACCCAGAGGTCGGAAACCGGCTGCAGCGCCGCGGCAACCGCCCGCGCCGCTCCCCCCGCGCCGATGATCGCGACGGTACGGTACCCCCCACCCCGACCCTCCCCCGGGTGGGGGGAGGGTGACTGTTCTGCGAGGGCGCGCTGGAAGCCTTCGACGTCGGTGTTCCAGCCCTTGAGCAGCGAGCCGCGCCGGCTGATGGTGTTGACGGCTCCGATCCGGGCGGCCATATCGTCCAGGTCATCGAGCAGGCGGACCACCGATTCCTTGTGCGGGATGGTGACGTTGGCTCCCAGAATCCGGTCGTCGGCGCGTATCTCGTCGATCACCGATGCGAGTTGCTCGGGAAGTACCTGGCGGGCCAGGTAGCGGCAGTCGATACCCCGCATCGTGAACGCCGCGTCCTGCAAGGCCGGCGACAGGCTCTGGGCAACCGGGTCGCCGAGCAGAAGAACGGTGGAGGTTCTCAGATCAGGATTCATGGGTCACCTGGCGAAGGGTGGCGAAGAATTCCGGATAGGAGACGGCGACACAGTCGGCGTCTTCGATGGTTGAGGAACCGGTTGCCGCGAGTCCCGCGATGGCCAGCGCCATGGCGATGCGATGATCGCCATTGGACGCGACCGTCGCGCCGCGCAGCGCCGCCGGCCCCTCCACGCTGATGGCATCGGGACGCTCATCGATGAGCGCGCCCATCCGTCGGAGTCCCTCCGCCATCCCGGCAATCCGATCGCTCTCTTTGACCCGCAGCTCGGCGGCGCCCACGATCGAGGTGCGGCCTTCGGCCTGGGTCGCGACGGCGAGCAACGCCGGAATCTCGTCGATGGCGCCGGCCACGTCTTCGGCCGCAAGCGCGACCGCCCGAAGGGGACGACCAGTGACGCGCACTGTGCCACGCGGTTCGAGATCGGTCCTCGTCAGCTCAACATCGACGGCCGCCCCCATTGCCTCGAGGATCCGCAGGAATGCAGTTCGGGTGGGATTGAGGCCGACCGCGTCGATCGTGATCGACCAGCCCGGGCGCAAGGCTGCCGCTGCCATCCAGAACGATGCGGACGAGAAGTCGCCGGGCACGGCCAGCCGGATCGCCCGCAGTGGGCGATGCGATGGCCGTAGCTCGATCGTGCCCGCCGTCACTCGCAGATCCGCCCCCATGGCGGTGAGCAGTCGCTCGGTGTGGTCGCGCGTGGGAACCGGCTCCATGACCGTCGTGGGACCCCTCGCGGCAAGACCGGCGAGCAGCAGCGCGCTCTTGACCTGCGCACTCGGCACGGACATCACGTGACGGCGTCCCTGCAGTGGCACCCCGGTCACGACGAGCGGTGAATGTCCATCGCGCGACTCGATTCGAGCTCCCATCCTCCGCAGCGGCTCCACGAGGCGAGCCATCGGTCGCCGCCGGAGCGAGCCATCGCCGTCCAGCACCGCGGAAACCGAGCTGCCGGCCAGGAGCCCGAGCAGGAGACGCATGGTCGTCCCGGAGTTGGCGCAATCGAGCGGGCCATGCGGATTGGAAAGCCCCCACCCTGGCCCTCCCCCGCCGGCGGGGGAGGGAATTGCTCCTCGAATGCGAACCTCGGTGGCGTCGCGGTCGATGCGCACGCCGAGACTGCGCAGGCAGGCGACGGTAGCCCTCACATCCTCACCGGACGGTAGATCGGTGATTACACTCTCGCCGTCGGCCAACGCGCCCAGGATCAACGCCCGATGGGCGATCGACTTATCCCCCGGTACGCGCAGCTCGCCGGCCACCCGCGTGGCCGGTTTCACCAGCTCGCCCAAGCCGAGCTCAGCGCGCCGCATGCACGCCTCCGCGGAAGAGATCTCCCACCTGATCGCCACTGGCAATGCGCTCCCGATAATTGCGCAGCACGTCCGCGAACCGGTCGATCGCCTCAACCAGCGGGCCGCGGTTGGTGGCGGTGATGTCTTCGTAGAGCGTGGCGTCCCCCTCCGACAGGCGAACCATGCCGCGATAGCCTGGGCCGCCCAGCTCCGGGTCAGCAACCGGCCGAACCGTCTCCGCGTATGCCGTGCTGATGGTGAAGGCCAGGTGGCTGAGAAACGCCATCTGCCGGTCGTGCGCCTCGGCGCTCAGGATTCGCGGGCGGGCGCCAATCGCCCGCACCAGCCGAAACCAGTCATCGAACGGGGTGAGCTCCTGCCCATCGGCGGGCGTGAAAATCCAGGTCTCTCCCCGGAACAGCGTGGCATCGCTCTCGCTCAGCCCGCTCCGCTCCTTCCCGGCGACCGGGTGACCGCCGAGGAATAGGGACGGCTCAGGCAAGCAACGGGCCCACTCCAGCACGGGCCGTTTGACACTGGCGACGTCCGTGAGCATGACGCCGCGCCGGACCACGCCCGCAAGCCGCTCGAGCACCGGCCGGATCTGATTGATCGGCGTGGCGATAACCACGATGTCGCAATCGGCCAGGTCGCTTAGATCACTCGATGCCCGGTCAACGGCCCCGCGTTGCTGCGCCGCCACCACGCCATCCGGGTGGTGGGCCACCCCGCGCACCTCGACGGACTCACCCAGCCGGCGCAGCGCAAGTCCGAGCGAGCCGCCGATCAGACCGAGCCCGACAATGCCGACCCGCATCAGGCCACACCCGCCGTCCTGCCCAGCGCCGCGGCGACCGCATCGACTTGCCGCACGAGATGCGCAAAGGCCTCGGGGGTCAACGACTGGGCTCCGTCAGACAGGGCCACCTCCGGTTGAGCGTGCACCTCGACCATGAGGCCGTGGGCACCCGCGGCGATGCCTGCCAGCGCCATCGCGGTGACCAGGGAGCGGCGCCCGGTGCCGTGGCTGGGATCGACGATCACCGGCAGGTGGCTCAGTTCCTTGACCAGGGGCACGGCGTTGAGGTCGAGCGTGTTCCGCGTGTAGGTCTCGAAGGTCCGAATGCCCGACTTCCGACAGCAACGCGAAGTTCTGCATGTTGCGGGCGCCGATTTGGAGCACATCGGCAAGACCGGCGAGCGTCTCGATGTCGGGGGGCGCCAGTACCTCGCAGACCAGCGGTAGCCCAGTCTGGCGACGTGCCTCCGCCAGGATCTCGATCCCATCACCGCGCAATCCCTGGAAGCTGTAGGGCGACGTGCGCGGCTTGAAGACGCCGCCGCGCAATGCGTGGGCTCCGGCCGCTTTGACCAGGCGGCAGGTGGTCAGAAACAGTTCTTCGCCGTCGACGGAGCACGGCCCGGCCACGATCCAGGGACGATCTCCACCGACCTCCTGGGTGCCGACCGTGATCCGCGTGTCGCGCGATCGGAACTCGCGGTTGGAGAGCTTGAATGGCTTCGTGATGGGTACCACCTCGGCAACGCCCGGAGCCTCGACAAAGAGGTCGCGCAAGGCGAATGGATTCGTGCCGATGACGCCGATTACGGTGCGCTCGTCGCCGTCGCTCAGATGCGTCCGGCAACCGTGAGCCTGAACCTGGGAGACGACGGCTGCCACCTGCGCCGCGGTCGCGTCATGCCGCATCACGATGATCATGCGGTCGCCCTCAACAACTGCGCCCCCCGCAGGTAGACGAACCGGATTGCGGACGACGGAACGTCGGTGTTGACGAGTAGCAGCACGCGGATGCAGCGCGGCAGGCTGCGCGGATTGGAGCTCGGCACCGCCATCTCATGAGCGCATAGCAGCGGGACATCGCCCCAGCCCAGCTGGCGGGCGGCGGCCGCTGGAAACTCCGACGTCAGGTCCGGGGTGGTGGTGAACCAGGCGGCGGCGATGTCACCGGGATCGAACGTGTTCTCCCGGGCGATCTGGGCCAGCAACTCGATAGTTGCGTCCACGATCGCCGTCTCACTGTCTTCGTCTGTGGTCGTTGCTCCGCGGATCCCTCGAACCGCCATCCTCTCTTACCTCCTGGGCGCGCCAAGCTATCGTGCGATGGAGGAGGCCGGTGAACGGGTGGCGACGGGAGGAGCGGCGCTAGCTCATCCCGAGCCGGTCCCGTGCCGGCCCGAGATAGGCGTAAAAGTAAAAGCTCCACGGACGAA
>VBEN01000145.1 GCA_005881175.1 Chloroflexota bacterium | reverse complement strand
CGGGTGCGATGCAGATCTATGTGATCGCTGTAGACGGCAGCGGGCAGCGCCAGCTCACAACACTGCCGGGTGCGAGCTTCTCGCCTGCTTGGACGGGTCCAAACGCTTAGCCAATCCGTTGCTTGAGGCGTTAGCTAGGGGAGCGTAACCGTGATCGTCTGCACGGCCGGCGCGTTGGCGGGATTGTAATCGTAGGCCTGGACGGTGAGCGTGTGGCTGCTGCCCGGTGATCCCTTGACCACGAAGGTGAATGGGCCCTGAGTCAGGCGCACCGGCTTGTTCATCCCATCGAGGAAGAAGTCGACTTCCTTGATCGCCTCGTTGTCGGTGGCGGTGGCGGTGACGAGCACGCTGCCGTCCGCCTGCGGCTTCTGAGCGAGGCTCAGTGTCGGCGGGACCGTCTCGGTCGTCAGCTGACAGTTCTGCGTGGGCGCCGGTGGGCTGTTCTTGTCTTTCATGTCATCCGGGTAGCCCGGCGGGTACACCACGAAGGTCTTGACGGCGATGAACTTGGCCGGCGTATCGGGCGTGGCCAGTAGCCCGTCCGTGGTGCAGATCCGAAACGGCTGGTACCAATCATCCGGTCGCGCCGGCGCCGTGCCGGCGATGAACCAATCGGTGATGGTCTGGCCGGCGCAGTTGGGTGTCGCGAGCAGCCCACTGGCCTTGCATACAGTGACTTTCTTGAGTCCATCCGGCAGCGCGAAGTCACGGACAGGCTTGCCGGCTTCGTAGGCATTGAAGATATCGCGGAAGATCAGCCCCGCCCCCTGGACGCCCCAGACCACATTGAGATTGGAGTTGACATTCTTGGCACAGCCGCCGGCACAGGTGTGTCCCATCCACGCCCCGATCACCACATCCGGGCTGTAGCCGATGAGCCAGGAGTCGTGCCAGTTCTCGGTGGTGCCCGTCTTGGCGGCGTAGGGCCGCTTGATGTTGAGGGCCGCCCCGACCGGCCGCAGGATGTCACTGATCATGTAGGCAACCTGCGCGGGTAACACCCGTACGCCCGGATTCGGCTTCCATTCCTGAAGCACCTTGGCCTGGCTATCGACGACCTTGAGAATGACGGTCGGTTCGTGGTAGATGCCACCTGAAGCCAGTACCCCATAGGCGTTGAAGTGTTGCTGCGGCACCACCTCGCTGGCACCGATCGCCTGCGCGAGTCCTCGCTCCGGCGTCAGGTTCGCCGTGGTCAGGCCCATCATGCGGGCGGTCTGGAAGACCCGGTCATAGCCCAGTTGCTTCAGCAAGAGGATTGCGGGGATGTTGCGCGACTCCACCAGCGCCCGCCGGATCGTGATGACGCCTTCGTCACGATGGTCCCAGTCGACGAACGGATGGCCATCGATCTTGCCTTGCTTGTCCAGGATCAGGTTGGACGGCGCATAGCCATTGGCCAGCGCCGTGGCGTAGACGTAGATCTTGAAAGAGGAGCCGGGCTGGCGGCCCTGGCCGTCGGTGATGACGTTGTACTGACCGCCGATCGCCTGGTCGTAGTAGTTCGCGCTGCCGACCATCGCCAATACCTGGCCGGTTGCCGGGTCGATGACTTCCGCGGCGCCATTGTTGACATTGCGTGCCCGAAGATCAGCCCGGTTGACGTTGGTGCTGACCGCCCGTTCGGCCACCTGCTGGAGCTTGTAGTCGAGCGTCGTATAGACCCGCAGGCCCCCACCCGCCACGACCGCGTCACCATACTGCTTGCTCAATTGCCGGAGCACGTAGTCGACGAACCAGGGCGCCTTGAGGTCCTTCTGGATGCTGCCGTTCTTGTACTTGAGCACTTCCTTGACGGCCTTGTCGTACTCGGTCTGGCTGATGTAGTGGTCGCGCAGCATGTCCTTGAGCACCAGCTCCTGGCGGTTCTTGGCGTTCGCCGCGGTGGCCGGGTTGTACGGATCGAATTGCGACGGCGCGTTCGGAATGCCCGCCAGCATGGCGGCTTCGGCGATATCGAGGTCCTTGGCCGGCTTGGCGAAGTAGGTTTGCGCGGCGGCCTCCGCGCCGTAGGCTTCGTTGCCGTAGAAGATCTGATTCAGATAGAGCGTCAGGATGTCGTTCTTCGAAAAGCGGCGCTCGATCTCGAGCGCGAGGGCGGCCTCGCGCACCTTCCGCTCGATCGAGGGATCGCTCCCGACGAGCATTCGCTTGACCAACTGCTGGGTGATCGTGCTTGCACCCTGCTCAACTCGCTGGTGCGTGACATCGGCGATGGCGGCCGCGATGATGCGGCGGATGTCAATGCCGTTGTGGGTGTAGAAGAGCCGGTCCTCCAGGGCAATGGTGGCGTCGACCAAATGCGGGGAGATCGCCGAGAGTGGCATCACCGTGCGGATGACGCCTTCCGTGTGCTTGACGTACAGCAGGATTCCATTGCGGTCGTAAATCTTGGTCGCCTGTGCCAACTCCTTGGCGCTCAGCGAGCCGGGGTCCGGCAGGTCGCGGGTGTAGGTCTGGTACTTGTCGACGGCCTCGGCGCCGCCGCCGACGCTGAGCAGGCTGAGCACGGTCAGCCCGATGATGATGATCTTGTGAAGGCTGCCCGCCTTGCGGCGGCGCGCGATCCGGGTAACGGTGAGCACGCGGATTGCGGCGCGACGGGCAAACCGGTGCTTGTCTTCGGACACCGGGTCTATAACGGTTGAGTTCGCTAAAAAAGCACAGTGAACGGCGTCAACCGCGTATATACTCGGCGTCTAGAACGCGTGACGGAACGATGAAGAAACGACAAAACCTTGATCACAGCGCCTGGGATGCGGTGACCACCGGCGCGGTGGAGATCAACGATCGCGAACACTTGAGGCGTCGCGTCGAGCGTGGCGAAAAGCTGCGCGTCAAGCTCGGTCTCGACCCAACCCGGCCTGACATTCACCTCGGCCACACGGTCGTACTGCGGACGCTGCGGCGCTACCAGGAGCGCGGCCACCGGGCCGTTCTGATCATCGGCGACTGGACCGCGCGGATCGGTGACCCCTCTGGCCAGAATGTCACGCGGCCACAGCTCACCAAGGCGGAGGTCGACCAGGCGGCGAAGACCTACCTCGATCAGGCCTGGAAAATCCTTGATGAGTCGGAGACCGAGGTCCGCTTTCAATCCGAATGGTTCGACAAGATGCATCTGGAGGATGTCGTGCAGTTGACGAGCCGGTACACGGTGGCCCGGATGCTGGCCCGCGAAGATTTCGCCAAGCGCACCAAGGAGGGCCGGCCCGTCGGAATGCACGAGCTGCTCTACCCGCTGCTGCAGGCCTATGACTCGGTCGCGGTCAAGTCGGACCTCGAACTTGGAGGGACGGATCAGACCTTCAATCTGCTCGTTGGCCGCGACATTCAGGAGGCCTACGGCCAGCCGCCGCAGGATATTCAGACGATGCCGCTCCTAGAAGGGCTCGACGGCGTCCAGAAGATGAGTAAGAGCCTCGAGAACTACATTGGCATCGACGAACCGCCCGATGTCATGTACCGCAAGGTGATGAGTGTTCCAGATCAGCTGATCACCCGCTATTTCGAGCTGACCACGGACATCGGTCCAGAGGAGTTGGCCATCGAAAGCCGCGCCCTAAACGACGGCGAGAATCCACGCGACGTCAAGCAACGCCTCGCGGAACGAATCGTCAGGCAATTCCATCCGAGCGCGGTGCCGAGCGCCTACCGACAGGAGGCGGGAGGGTTGAAGAGCGGCGCTCCGGCCACGGTGGAGGTTGCGCCGGGCGACCGGACGATCGCGCAGCTGTTCCTCGATGCCGCGCTTGTAACGAGTAAGAGCGAGGCGCGACGCCTCGCCGCCCAGAAGGGGCTGGCCATGAACGACCAGCCGGTGACCTCCGTCGATGAGAGAGTGACGCCGTTAGACGGTTGGCTGTTGCGGCGCGGCAATCATCGAGTCGTACGCCTGAAGCTGCGCTAAGATTCCGACGGGGAGAAGATGTCCGGACATTCCAAGTGGTCTTCGATCAAGCACAAGAAAGCCCTTACCGACGCCAAGAAAGGCCAGCAGTT
>VBEN01000098.1 GCA_005881175.1 Chloroflexota bacterium | reverse complement strand
GACCGCCTCATCAACCAGCCGCTTGACTCCAGGGTCGTCCGGCCCACCCCGAGCCTCCCTTGAATCGCGGTCGAGCGTGAGCAGCGCGGCCACAAACGGCCGGCCATCGCCCAGGACGACCGCCTGGCCGATGCCACGCCGGCTGCGCAGTTGCGTCTCCATCACTCCTGGCGCGACGTACTTTCCGCCTGACGTCTTGAACAGGTCCTTCTTTCGGTCAGTGATCTTGAGGTAACCGTCCTTGTCCAGCTCACCAATGTCGCCGGTCTTGAGCCAGCCGTCTGCCAGCGTTTCCTGCGTGACTTTCGGATCCTTGAAGTAGCCGGCGAAGACGTTGTTGCCTTTGACCAGGATCTCACCGTCCGGCGCGGTACGGATGTCAACCCCGGGCAGCGGCAGGCCCACCGTTCCAAATCGCGCGGCTCCAGGCCGGTTGAAACTGGCGGGCGCCGTCGTCTCGGTCAAACCATAGCCCTCGAGAATCTCAATACCCAGACCGTAGAAGAAGCGGAGCATGTCTGGCGATACCGCCGCCGAGCCACTGACGCAGACCTGGATCTTGTCGAAGCCGAGTGTCTCGCGGATCTTTCGGAACACCAGCCGGTCGGCGATCGACCATTGCCACCGCACCCAGGGCGACGGGGCCTTACCCCGCTCGTAGGCAGCGGTCCGCAAGGCGCCCATCAGCAGTGCCCAGTCGCGCACCAGACGGCGCGGCCCTTTGACCTGGTCCATCTTGTCTCGGATGCCGGCATAGATCTTTTCCCACAGGCGCGGGACGGAGGTGAAATAGGTCGGATGGACGTCGTGGACGACCTCCATCACCTTGTCGACGCGGGGACTGAAATACACCTGGCAGCCGGTGCAGAGCTGGCGCAGATGACTGACGACCCGCTCGAGGATGTGTGCCAGCGGAAGGTACGAGACCACCCGGTCGTTGGCGTCGCCTCGAAAGCACTCAAGTGTCGCCGCCGCCGTCCAGGTCAGGTTGTGATGCGTCAGGATCGCGGCCTTCGGCACGCCGGTGGTCCCCGAGGTATAGATCAGGCTGGCGGTGTCCTCGGGCTGCAGTGCCTGCCAGCGGCTCGCCAGCAACCCGGGACGACCCCGGCCGAATTCATCGCCACGTTGCAGAGCATGTTCCCAGCTGATCACCCACTCCTCCACGCCCAGGTCATCGCCTTCGATCAAAATGACCCGCCGTAGGGCTGGTAGCTCCTGGCGCATCTGGAGTACCTGGTCGAGGAACTTGCGCTCATCAACGATCAGCACCTTTGATTCCGAATGGCTCAGCAGGTACTTCACCTGATCGGGCGCCAGCGTCTGGTAGATGGCCACGGTAACCAGTCCGGCATGCAGGATCGCCAGGTCGCTGATCTGCCACTCCGGCCGGTTGGCCGACCAGACTGCCACCCGGTCCTGCGGCTGCAGACCTTCAGCGACCAGCGCATTGCCGAGCCGGCTAACTGCACGGGCATACTCCCTCCAGTTGATCGGCACCCAGCCGGTGCCCGCCTTGAAGAAGAGCGCGGGGGCGTCCGGCCGCTGCGCCGCGGTGCGCTGGAAGAGCGCGGGGACCGTTTCCGGCAAGCCGGTTGACTCGGCGACCGGCTCGGGCGCGCGAATTGCCGTGCTCATGCCGCCACTATAAGAGAACTTTCTGGATTCGAATAGGCCTTTTTTGAGTCGTTACGTATCCTTATGGCAAGACATGGTTGTGGGCACCTGCGAGCTCATCTTCCACTTGCCCGAAAACCACAGCCTGAAGGGGAAACGCCAGGTGAGCCGCTCATTGGTGCAGCGCATCCGCAGCCGTTTCAATGTTTCCGTCGCCGAGGTGGCAGACCAGGACCGGTGGCAGACGCTGGCGATCGGCGTCACCTGCGCCAGCAACGACAGCCGATACGCCAACGAAGTGATGAGCAAGATTGTGGACTATGTCGAAGATCACAACGGGCTTTCCGCCGTGTTGGCCTCGCTCGCCCGCGACGATCCCTCCGGTGTGGTGGCCGCCCTCGACGGTCAGCTGCATCACGGTCGCCCCGGGAGCCCGGCGGCCTTGCGGCAACAGGTCGGCGAGCGGCTGGCCATAGCGTTGGCGGAACAGTCCGGACGGGTGACGCGCTGGATCGATGCGCTCGCCACCGCCTCGTCGCCAACCGCCCGCCAGGTCGCCTGCCTGTTGCTGGCCAGCCGCTATCCCGAGGATCCGATCGGCGTGCTTCGCACCGCCGAGCTCCTGGCCGACGATCCGCACTGGGAGGTACGCGAGGCGGCGGGTGGCCTGCTCGGCTCCCTGCTCGACCGCGACTTCGACCGCATCCGCGGGCGGCTGGAGGTCTTGCGCAGCGCGAAATCCGAGAACCTGCGCCGCGCAGTGGTGCTCGCCGTCAAATATGCGGCCCGGCGCGACAAGCCCGAGCGAGTGGCTGATCTGTTGCGACTGCTCGAACCATTACTTCGGGATCCGGAGCCCTACGTACGGCGCAACCTTGGGCCGTACACCATCGGCGACGCTCTGCTGCGGGTGGACCCCAAAGAGACCTTGAAGGCTCTCAAAGATTGGTCGCGCGACCGGGACCAGACCGTGCGTTGGAATGTGGCGATGGCCTTTTCGAGCGCGATCGGCTCCTTCCACTGGCCGGCAGCCAAGTCGATCCTGGAACGGCTGGCGAAGGGACCCGAGCCCCTGGTCCGAAACGCGGTGGCGAAGGCCATGCGTCGCTGCCGCCAGCGCTACACGGAGGAGGTCGAAGAGACCCGCCTGCGCTGGCGCAAGGATGGTGAGCGTGCGGCGACCGCCGAACTCGTGGGTCCCCTGAAGAAGCGCTGAGCCAGTCAGTTACCCAGTCAGCTCGATCATTGATCGACGCGTTTCAGGCGACGCTGCCCTGGCCGCTGGATCCATTCCAAATTGAGGCCATTGAAAAGCTCGAGGCCCATCAGGGTGTCCTGGTCTCCGCGCCGACCAGTTCAGGCAAGACGGTGATCGCCGACTATGCGATATTGCGGGCGCTCGAGATCGACGCGCGCGCGATCTACACCACCCCCCTGAAGGCGCTTTCGAACCAGAAGTTCCGCGACTACCGGCGCCAGCATGGGGAGGGGTACGTGGGTCTCGTCACTGGTGAGAACACGATCAACCCTCTGGCGCCGGTCGTGGTCATGACGACGGAAATCCTGCGCAACCTCATCTACGAGGATCCCCAGCGCCTCGAGCGCGTCCGCTACGTCATCCTCGATGAGATTCACTACATCGATGATTTTCCGCGCGGCGCCGTCTGGGAAGAGATCATCATCCAGGCGCCGGCTCACATCAAGTTCATCGGTTTATCCGCCACCATCAGCAACTTCCAGGAAGTCGCCGAGTGGATGACCCTGCAACGCGGCGACATCGCCACCGTGAGTGTGACCAGGCGACCAGTCGAGCTCCGCCTCTGGTTGGCGCTACGTAACGAGTTCTACCCTCTGCTCGATCATCAGGGCGGCATTCCCCGGGAGACCCGGCAGCGGGCCCAGGCCGACGACTCGACCGATTTCCGCCTATCGCAGCTCCGCCGGCCGCCCGAGAACGATCTCCTGCCCGTGGTCGACCGCCTTCGCCGACGGGAATTCCTACCGGCGATCTATTTCATCTTTTCGCGGCGCGGCTGTCGCGAAGCGCTGGCGCGCTGTGCGGCGCACGGCTTCGACCTGACGACAACGACGGAGAAGGCAACGATCGACCAGCTGATGACGCAGCGCCTGGAGCAGATCGAGGACCGAGACGAGGCCGAACTCTATCGCGACCTCCTCGACGGCGAAACGCTGCGCCGCGGGCTGGCGATGCACCATGCCGGGCTGCTGCCCTTCCTGAAGGAGCTGGTCGAGGATCTCTTCCAGCGTGGCCTGATCAAAGTCGTCTTCGCTACCGAAACGCTCTCGCTCGGCATTCACATGCCGGCCCGTGCTTGCGTGGTCTCGTCCTTCACGAAGTTCGATGGTCGGGACTTCATGCCCCTGACCTCCGGCGAGCTCACCCAGCTGATGGGTCGAGCCGGACGGCGCGGTATCGACCCCATCG
Organism: Chloroflexota bacterium; assembly: GCA_005881175.1. GTDB lineage: Bacteria > Chloroflexota > Dormibacteria > CF-121 > CF-121 > CF-13. The sequence goes on along the minus strand of VBEN01000098.1, from coordinate 9,404 downwards.
GGCACGGCGTCATCCTCAAGGAGCCGGACGTCGACATCGGCACCATCTTCGAGGCCGCCACCGGCGAGGAGATGACGGTGGAGAGCAAGTTCGCGCCGACCTACAACATGGCGCTGAACCTGCTCCGCTACCACTCGCCCGATGAGGTTGATCTGCTGATGGAACGCTCGTTTGGCCAGTACCAGAAGTTGGTGGCGCGACAGGAACTCGATGGCCGGCTCGGCAATCTGCGCCAGCGTCTTGCGGACGTGACCGCAACCCGGTTCCATGCCCAGGGCGAGCCCTGCTGCACCGACCGCACCTTCACGTCGTTTATCCACGCCGAGGAAGAAATCGCCTCCCTCCGGGTCCGCATGGGCCGGCTGCGCCGAGAGCATTGGCACGGCCGGGGCCGGCGCCGGCGAGGCGGGGCGACAAAAGAGCCCGGCGGTCAGACCCTGGCCCAGCTCAAGGACGAGATGCAAGGCTGGCAGCACAAGCTGGCTCAGCTCCCTTGCCGCAAGTGCCCGTTCCTGGCCGAGCACCGTGTCCACCATGCGGAGCTCCGTGAACTACAGACCCGGATCCGAGCATCCGAGCACGACGCCGAACGGAGCCAGGGTGAATACCGGCGGCGGATGCACAGCCTGCGCGGCGTGCTCGAGGAGCTGGGTTTCCTGGAGGGGGCTCACCCGACCGACAAGGGGCTGCTCGCCTCTCGGATCTACGGCGAGAACAGCCTGATCATCACGGAGGCAATCGCCGACGGCTGGCTGGAGGAGCTCACCCCTCCAGAGCTGTCGGCCGCTCTGGTGATGGTGACCGCAGAAGACCGGAACCGTGACCGCCCTCGAGAGCGCCGCCGCTTCCCAACCAGCGCCATCGCCCTGGCGCAGAAGCGGCTGCGCATCATCTATTACCGATTCTCCGCCCGAGAAAAAGCCCGAGGCGAAGACAACCTCCGACCGCTTTCGACCGACTACGTCAATTTCACCTATGAGTGGTGCAGCGGCCGTCCACTGACCGAGTTGCAAGCGCCAATTGAGGTGGAACTGGGCGACGCCATCAAGGCATTGAAAGGTCTCTACAGCGCGCTGCGACAGATCGAGTGGGCGGTTGTCGATCGCCCGGCGCTGCGCAAGCTGGTCGTCAAGGCACGGGCGAGCCTGGAGCGCGACCTGATCACGCGGGTGTAGTCGGCTAGTCCCGTCCCTCTTCCTGGGCCAGCTTCTCCGAGATTCGATACAGCTGCTCGGGCAGATCGGCAATGTCGTAGAACCGCAGCGGTTTCTTCAGCCGCCTCGCGATCCCGACTTGCACCTTGACACCCAGGCTGATCGTGCCGAATACCCAGACCTCATCGCATCGCGAGAGCAGGTTGTTGATCGCTTCCCGAACGAGCTGTTTGGGCACGGTGTGGAGCAAGTAGTAATCGAACAGCATGAACGGATTGATCGGCACATAGCCCTCATCGAGCACCATCTTGGAGACATGCATCCGCCAATAGAAATTGCGGTTCGACATGGCGATGTAGATCAGCTTCTTAGGATGGCGCAGCGTTTGCTCGAGCTGCTCCAGCGGGCTGGCCTCGGGGACGGGCGAGAAGATCGAGGCGAGGATGTCCTCGGCGGATTTTCCGCCGGCCGGCAAGTCCTCAGGGGCCGTCAGCGGTGCGGATGGCGCTTCTTCGGGCTCGACCGCGTCGCGCCCCCTGTCGCTGGGCATGTTGATTCGGAAGTTTAGGCGCCCACCAATTTCTGGTCAAGCAAGGCTGTAACCATGGGACGCAATCGCCGCAGCGCTCGGTCGAGGAGAGCCCGATTCCCCGGATCGTTGAGCCAGCGGCTGGCGCCGGATGGATGGGGCAGCGGAAGCAACAGCGGCCGGGTGCGGGTGCGGGATCCAACCGCACGGCCCGAAAGGTCGAAGACCCGGCCGACCAGCTCTGCCAGCGGGCGACCCGGCAGGAAGCGTTCGTGTGCCAGCCCGCCGACCAGGATCAGGAGCAGCGGCTTGATCAGGGCGAGCTGCCGGTCGAGGTGCGGCCGGCAAAGTCCGACCTCGGCCCGGCTCGGCCTGCGGTCACCTCCCGCGGCGCCCTTTCCCGGGAAGCACTTGGTGACGGAGGTCATGTAGATGCGACGCCGCGCTTCCATTTCAGAGGCAAAGCCCGCCCGCGCCAGCCATTGCATCAACACTTTTCCCGACCGCCCCTGGAACGGTAGGCGCCGGTCCGCCTCGACCGCGCCCGGCGCCTGCCCGATCAACATGATCTGGTTATCGGGATAGCCGCTGAGGACCGGGGCCGCCAGCGGCAGAAAGCCGGCGTCGACGCAACGGGTGCAGCCGAGGATGTCGCGGTGCAGGCGAGCGAGTTGCAGGTCTGAAGCCATTGGCCGAGGGTGTCCCCACCCTACAAGTTTTCGCGTCCCGCTTCCGTTCGCACATAGATGAAGAGGGCGCTACTCCTTCTGGTGATCGGACCCGTGCTTTCTAGTTGTGGCGCGGCGACAACGGCGGCCGGCCCGACAACGCCACCCAGCTACAAGGCGAGTGTTCTGGCGGACCATCCGGTCGCCTACTGGAGGCTGGATGAGGCGACTGGCACCGTGATGGCGGACGCCACGGGTAATGGACACGACGGCATCTACGCCGGAGCCTTCACCCTCGGCCAGCCGGGCGCGCTCGCCAGTGATGACGACTCGGCTGTGGGCTTTGATCCCGCCGGTGGCGCCGCCACGGTTGCGAGTTCACCGAGTTTCCAGGTGAATAGGGTCAGCATCGAGATCTGGATCAACAAACGAGCCAACACGGAATATGGTGCCTACGTAAGCAAGAACTTTGCCCCCGGGGATGTCGCCGGCACCGGCTGGTTTCAACTGCTCAACGACCACCACAGCGGCCGGCTGGCGTTGCGCGTCACCGAAGACAATGCGACCCTGGTTTCCTCGAAACTGCTGGGCTTGAATACCTGGTACTACGTGGTCGCGACCTACGACGGCACGACCGCGAAGCTCTTTATCAACGGTAAGCTGGATAGCTCGATCGCGGTCGCGGTGACTCCCAAACAGACCGCCGATCCGCTCTATATCGGCCGCCGTGCCGATGGGCTATTCAACAATGCCATCCTGGATGAAATCGCGATCTACCCCACCGCGCTGTCAAGCGACCGGATCGCCGCCCACTGGCGGGCTGCTTCCAGCACGCACTAAGTCAGCTAACCGGACCGCTGCGGCTCCATGTTTTCGGCCTCCGACGGCCCCCTCTAAGATGAGCCCGATCCTGACGCCTCCGTGTAATCTGTCAGCGAGCTGGCCCATAGGCGGCCCGCATCAATGGATGGGAGTGGGACGATGGAGACGAGGTTCTGGCTCGGGCGCGGTTTGGCCCTCGTACGTATCGGTTTCGGTCTGGGCTTGGTGGCGGCGGCGTCCCTGGGGGTGCAAACCGGGGGCCTGGCGGCCAGTTCGCCCGGCTACAGCCTGGCGAACGTCGGACCCTACGGCGGGGAACCCTCGATCGTCTCGGATAGTGCCGGGCAACTTTATGACACGACTCCGAGCGGCGGGACCCTCACCTACACCTCGACCGACAGGGGCAAGACCTGGAGACCGGTGACGACCGCGGACCCCAACAGCGGGGACGACTGCCTGGCGACGGACCAATCCAACGCCGTCTACCTATGCAACCTCGCGGGCAGCGAGGGCGTGGCCCCGCTGCAGGCCGACGTCTGGAAATCGGTCGACCATGGGACCTCCTGGACACACGGAGAAGGCGCGCTGCCCCAGTGCGGCAGCAGCTGTTCGCCGTTCGGGGTGGACCGCGACTGGGTGGCGGCGTCGATCCCAGCAGGCGAGACCACCAAGACGGCCGAGGTCGTGCTCATGTACCACGACTTCTACGGTCCGAGTCAGATCTGGGTGAATATCTCGCATGACGGCGGTGCGACGTTCGGCCCGCCCCAGGAAGTGCTCGCCAGTCCATCAGTGACGCCTGGCGCGGTCGCCGGAACGCTGGTGGCGCAGGGCTACACCTTCTGCAACACGGTTCCGGCTGGAGTCCAGATCGTGAGGCCGGGGTTACCGAACGCTGGACGGATCTTCGTTGCGTGGATCGCCGCCGACCTGGCGCAGAACGCAACTGGCTGCAATGTCACCATGCTGCAGTCCTTCCATACCCTCTGGATTTCTTACTCGGACGACGGCGGGCTGACCTGGACCGCGCAACAGGCCTTCGATGCTGGCATCGGCCACGACGCGTCGACGCCGTTCGTCGGCTTCACGCTCGACAACCAGGGCAATCCGTACTTCGGGTTCGCGAACAACTTGAACTCGAACCCGGCGACCTGCTCGGCTGAGTCCGCTGCGGGGACGGTGCAGAGCGATACGTCTTGCGAGTACGACATGTACGTGATCTGGTCCAAGAATGGTGGCACGACCTGGGACGGCGGCGGCGGGGTCGTCCCCGGAAGCGCCGCCAAGGCCTACCGGGTTAACTCGGTGGCCGAGCGCGGCACCCACTGGTTCCCCGCCATCGCTGCCGGCGATCCCGGACAGGTCGACGTGGCCTACCTACGGACGTCGGAAATCCTTCCGACCGACCCATTCGGCAAAGCCAACCCCGGCGGTTGCGCCGGACCGGGACCGGCGAACGGCAATCCCGCCAACTATCCGCCGCCCTGCCAATGGAACCTCTACGGAGCCCAATCGACCAACCTCACCTTGAGCCCGGGCCGCGCCACCTGGACGACGACCCAGATCACGACGACGCCGATGCACATCGGCGACATCTGCAACCTGGGCATCTTCTGCCTGGCGCCGAGCTCGAATCGCAACCTGCTCGACTTCATCATGGAGACGCTGGACCCATCGGGATGCGCCCACATCGCCTACGCCGATGACAACACCGTCAACAAACTGCGCGCGGCCAACCAGACCTCCGGGCCGTGCATCATCGGCCACCACCATGCGTAGCCGCGACTAGGAATACCACGCTCGCGATAACGCCCCGGCCAGGCACCGCGCCTGGCCGGGCGCGCCGACGCTGAGGTAGAAGTCAGCGCTGATGGAGGGATTTCGAAAGTGAGAAAACTGATCGAATCAACGCACGTATCACTCGGTGGCGAGATCGGCTCGCCACAGGCGTGGGCCCTCCCATACCTCAGCGACGAGCACCACGCATATGCGAAGAACCTCTTGTTCTCGGCTGATGCCTTGCTCCTGGGCAGACGAACATACGAGGGGTTGTCCGCCGCCTACATCAAGATGGCAGGCGAGACGACGGATGTACCGAATGACTTCATACAGAGAATGAACAGCATCCCGAAGTATGTGGCGTCCAAGACGCTGCGCGAGACAACGTGGAATGCCAGGGTCATCGAAGGGGACGTCGCCACTTTCGTGGCGTCCCTTAAGTCTGAGCCCGGCGGAAACATCGTGAAGTACGGCAACGGACCGCTCGATGCCACGCTCATGGAGCATGGCCTGATCGACGAATTCCACCTCCTCGTCACACCCGTGGCTGTCGGCAAGGGGCAGCATCTCTTCGAGGCTATCGACTCCGCTCCGCAACTCAATAGGGTGGGCATGACAACATTCGGCAATGGCGTCGTCATCCTCATCTACGCCCCGAAATGATCTCCGCGCTCAGCCCGTTACGGGCTAACGCTGCGGCGGCGGACGCCTCGGGTGGCTTCTCCTGAGCCTGCCTATGCGCCTCGCAGATGATCACCGTGACCTGGACCGTGCCTGGGGAGCTCGCCCGTCGTTACGACAACCACCCAGTCGATGACATGATCTACGTCGCATTAGCCGAGCGCACGGCGACGGAGTTGGTCACTGCCGACGAGGCGCTGCGAAGGCGGCTGACCCACGTTGACTGGATCATCGGCCCGGATCAGGCCGCTATCTAAGCCAAGACTACATGCCGAGCTGACGCATGAAAGCCGCTGCGTCGAAGTAAAGCCGAGCCTTGCGGATCCGATCGCCGTCGACGTGGTAGACGGCGACCATCGGTAGCTCCACCTCCTTGTTCGTGGCCGGAAAGCCAAGTTGCGCGCCAACATGTTTCCCCTTAAAGGTAAACTCGAGCACCCCGATCCGGGTTTCCGCATCCGCTATCACGTTCTGGATCTCCGCGCGCGCCGGCGAGAAGGCATCCCGGTAGAAGACCTGGAACAGGCCTTTGATCTGCTCCTTTCCCTGATAGTGCTGTCCGAGCGGAAGGACGTCATATTCGGCGTCGTCGGCGAAGTAGGCATCGACATTGTGGCTCTTGCTGAAACCCGCGGTCACCTCACGGACGCGCGAAGTCGTTGCCGTGGTTGGTATCTGTGCCATCGATTCTCCTCCCCGCCTCTGGATGAGGCTAAACGCAAACTGCCCTCGCGCGAACCTTATCAGGCTCATGAGGTCAGCAGCTCGGCGCCCGGCTGCAAGAGGAAGGCATGAGTGTTGTGGACTCCGATCCCAGTCCGACAATGAGCGGTCGATCGGCGGACGGTTCGCTTCCTAGCCATGCCTCCCATCCCATAACATTCGGCACAATGATCGGACGCAGGTTTGCTCTGATCTCTCTTGGAACCATCGCCGTGGCCATCGGTCTCTCCTACTTGCTTGCGTCTGTGCTTCCAGCCGAGCCGGATTGGATTCCTCATCTGGTAACTCATGCGTCGGTCGGTGTGCCCGTTTCGGTCCTCGCCTGGTTCGGTTGGTGGGAGAGGGCTCGGGGGAGGTTTGGCACGTCGGCAGGGCCGACCCTGGTCCTGGTGGGCATCTCGATCATCGGCGCCGGACAGGTTTTGGAGGCGGCCTCGGCCCGCCCCGAATATCCGCAGATGGGCACGCTCCACGGAAGCGCAGGGGCGGCAACGCCACTCGGAATACTGGTATGCGTGTTCGGCCTCGTCGTCCTGGCAGGAACCATGATTTTTAAGCGGCCGCCACCTCGGTGGGTCTTGATTGCGGGCGGGCTTTTGGTCTCGGTTGTGACCGTCCTCTTTATCCGTACGCTCGTGGTAGGTCTCTGAGAACTCCCGAAGCAAACCCGTGCGGCTCCGGGCTCTTCCAAGCAGGGTGCCGTGCGAGCATTTGAGAAGCTTGGTGTCCCCAACCGCACGAGTTATGAACAACAGCTGCCCGCCGAGTTGGCTATTGGTATTCGATAGTCAAGCTCCGGCGGACCCTATCCTTTGTCCAGCGCTTGAAGGCGTTCTTAAGTTCTACAACGATTTCTCTAATGTAGTAGAATGTAGGCGTGGCTGACATGGCACGCGACGAACTGGATATCAGGGCTGCCGCGCGACTCACGGGACGATCCACAGAGACCGTACGCCGTTGGGTCTGGTCCGGAAGGCTTCGAGCGCGAAAGCTGGGTAAGCGGCTCTTCGTGTTGCGCAGTGACGTGGAGGCATTGGCCGGCAGCCAGCAGACCAAGCCTCTCTCTCTGACCGAATGGCGCGCTACCGCCAACAAGATCCTAAGGCGGTCCGCGGCCGGCAAGTCTGCCAGTGATCTTGTCCTGGCGGATCGCCGCGAACGTTCGGGCGAGCTCGATGCCCGTCGTTGATGCGAGCGTGGTGATCGATTGGGTGGCGCCGGGAGTCTCAGCCACAGCTCCCGCCGTGAAATTCTTCGATCGTTTGGCTCGAGCTTCACTCGAGATCGCGGGGCCACGCCTTCTACTCGAAGAGGTTTCCAACGCACTGCTGAGTGGGGTTCGCCGACGCCGTTGGAGTGGAGCCGCGGCGGACGCCTCGCATGTGCTTCTCCTGAGCCTGCCTGTGCGCCTCGCAGCTGATCACCGCGACCTGGACCGTGCCTGGGAGCTCGCCCGTCGTTACGACAACCACCCAATCTACGACATGATCTACGTCGCACTAGCCGAGCGCACGGCGACGGAGTTGGTCACTGCCGACGAGGCGCTGCGAAGGCGGCTGACCCACGTTGACTGGATCGTCGGCCCGGATCAGGCTGCTATCTAACCCAAGACATGACACGGCCGCCGAGTGGGAACGCGACCGGATAAGTCGACAGATTCGCCTTAGGAGTCTAAGGACGAGAGTCATTTGGCCATTCCGATGAGGGACTAATCCGGCTTCGCTGCTCCGCACGTTCACGTATTCCCCCGCGCTTAGTGTCACACGAGCTTTGAAACGTTGGTGTCCCCAACCGTACAGTTTATGAACTCCACCTGCCCGCCGCGCTATTGCCTAGCGACCTCGAACGCTCTGTCAGCGCAGTGGGCGTTAGAACAAGAAGTTCCTACCGATGAGTTTCCGGCGGGTGGCTGGTCTTATCTTCAGAACGTGCTGCAAGGAGTGACGACATGAAGCTGACCGCAACGATGATGCTGACCGTCGACGGCGTGTACCAGGGCCCCGGAGGCCCCGATGAGGACCGACGCGGCGGGTTCGACCGCGGCGGTTGGACCGCGGCCCACGCCGATCAGGAGTCCTGGCGCTTCCTCACCTCGATGTTCGAGCGCGCCGATGCGCTTCTGCTCGGACGCCGTACCTGGGAGATCTGGGAGCGGTACTGGCCGCACCACGATCAGGGCGACCCTGTCTCCCACCGCATCAACGTCCTGCCCAAGTACGTGCCCTCGACCACGCTCAAGGATCCGACGTGGCAGAACACCCACGTCATCGAGGGCGACGTCGAGGCGGCGGTGCGCGAGCTCAAGGCGAAGGCCGGGCGCGAGCTCCAGGTCCATGGCAGCGGCGCTCTGCTCCGGTGGCTGCTGGAGCGTGACCTCGTCGACGAGCTCAACTTGCGGATCTGCCCCGTCGTGGTTGGCGACGGGCTGCGGCTGTTCCCGGAGCGGGGGCAGACGCACGACCTGACGCTGGTCGAGTCGCGATCGACGCCGTCCGGAGTGACGATCCAGACGTATCGACCGGCTGGGCGGGCGACGTTCGGCAACGCCGGGGAGTGACGCCGGCTCTGAGTCGGCCCTACCCACCATCAACGATCAAGGAGATGCGTCACATGGGCAAGGTTGTGCCCGGGGCGAGGGTCTCGCCGGCAGTTTGCAAAACTCCTGTTCTCCAGGGTGACCGTCGACGGGAACGCTCGGTTGCGCGGGTGGGCGCTTAATAATCCTTTCCGTGATCACACCGGTCGCGCCATTGCCCGAGATCCGAAGCTGGTCCTCAGGGTCTTCCGTAGAGTGTGGCCCCTCGGACCAGCCTGCCGACCGCCCATAAATGGGACGAGGTCGATGGAAGCGAAGAGGGCACCGAGAATGGCGCCGATCGTTGCTCCGGCGAGAATGCCAACCAGAACGAGGAAGAAACCGCCCAAGATAAAGACGCCGATGCTATCGCCCTGGCCGGTCAGCAGGGTGCGCCACGAGGTCATCGCCGCCATCGAGAGGTCGGCGTCAACAGGGAAACGCGTGAAGGAGTGAGGCCCAGCGCTCAAGTC
>VBEN01000144.1 GCA_005881175.1 Chloroflexota bacterium | reverse complement strand
CGATCGCCGCTCTGCCACGCGTTCCACATCGGTCCGAGCGCCTCGCCGCGCCCCAGCCACTCCTGGAACGCTCGATAGACCGGGACGTTGAGGTACGCGGTGAGGTGCCGGCGCACCGCCAGCTCCGATTGCGGGCTCGGCGGATCGACGTTGATCAAGAGACGCGCCGTGATCTCGAGCGCGGCGGGATCGCGGCCGGCCTTGCCGGCGGCCTCGCGACACACGGCGATCGACTTCGGCACGTCGTCCGCCGACAGCCAGTTGACGATCACGCCATCGCCCACCTCACCGGCGACGCGAAGCATCCCCGGCCGTAGGGCCGCGACGTAAATCGGGATCGGGTGCTCGGGCGGCCGGCTCAGACGGAAGCCGTCCACGGAGAAGGTCTTGCCCCGGAAGACGACGCGCTCTCCGCCGAGCGCGCGCCGCAGGAACTGCGCCGTCTCGCGCACGCGGGTGGCCGGCCGGCCGAAGACACCGCCGTTCCACGACTCGACGATCGGCTGCGAGCCCGAGCCGATACCGAGACAGAAGCGGCCCGGCGCCACCTCGGCGATGCCGGCCGCGCACATCGCCAGAGTCGCCGGACCCCGCGTGAACACGTTGGCGATTGCCGTCCCGAGACGCATCGAGGTCGCCGCCCCGACGACCGCGAGCGGCGCGAAGCAATCGATGCCGTCGGCCTCGAGCGACCACGCGTCGACGTAGCCCAGCCGCTCGGCCTCGCGCGCGATCGCCGCGTGCTCGGCCAGCGGGAAGCCGTCGAGCGGCACCGACAGCGCCAGCCGCTTGATCATGGGCTCGCCGGCGCTGGCTGTTTCACGTACGCGATCGACGAACCCGCGCCGTGACGCTTCTCGGCGAGCGCCACCGCCTCCTCGACACTGCCGGCCACCTCGAAGCCCAGGTGGCGCGGCACCGACGGGTCGCGTGGCGCGGCGACGATCACGCGGCCGATGTGGCCGAGACGCTTGAGGGGATAGACCGCGAAGATCGCGTGCACGGGATGAAAGCCGAACCGCGAGCGGTACGCCTCGACGTAGTCTGGCCGGCGCGCGTAGTCGTCGGCGAAGCGCCGCATGATCTCGTGCGGATCTTGCGTCGTTCCCAGCACGCGCTCCCACACTTCCGGGTAGGACGGGTGCGCCACCCGATCCCAGCGCTCGGGGACCGGCGTCGCCATGATCACGGTGCAGCCCGGCTTGCCGAGCGCCTCGACGAGGCCGCCGAGATAGCCGAGGCCTGACGAGATCAAGGTGAGGATCGGATTGACGTGGGAGAAGACCGCGTACGGGCTCCCGTCCGGCACGCCGTAGACGACGATGTCGAAGCGCTCCCGCGCCTGGGCGCGCCGCGGCGGGAACATCGCCTCCATCGCGCTCACGATCGCCCGCCGCGCGTCGGCGACCGCGCCGGCAACGACCTTCACGACCGTGACGGCATCGGTGCCCAGCGTGTCGATCTTGAAGACGCGGCGGCCGAGTCGGCCTTCCAGGTGTCGGCCCATTTCGTCGAGCACGGCGTGCATGCGGTTGTCGTGGACGGACATCGACATGCCGTCGGGGGTGTGGGTCACGCGGATGGAGTCGTAGGTCGAGAGCCCGACACACACGGACTTCCAGCCGCCGTTGAAGCCGCGCATGTGCCCGGCGTTCACGTAGACGACCAGATCGGACTCGGCGACGAGACGGTTCACGACGACCGGATAGCCGTGCTCGGGTGTTCGACCGAGATCGACGAGGCCGACCCGATCCTCCGCGTCGTGGCAGCCGAGGCGCTCACCGAATTCGGCCACGAGCCTGGCGCCGATGATCCGGGCGAGCTCGGCCGGGCGGAGCTTCCGATGGAGCGCGTTGGCGCAGAGCAGCGACACCTGACCTCGCGCGACGCCGGCCGCTGCCAGCTCTCCCAGCACCCCTTCGATCGCGATCGAGCGAATCGGCCCGTAGGACGGGACCGTCGCGTCGTCGAACGCGATCGTGACGCGTGCGTGAGGCTTCACCAGCTCGCCGAGGCGCGGAAGGCCGAGCGGGTCCGCGAGCGCCTGGGCGACGGCCGACACCAGATCGTCGACGGGGGCCGGCGTGACCGCTTCGGTGTTCGCGAAGATGCGCGTGCGCTCGGGGAGCCTGGCGGTCAGGGTCGTCTCGCCGTAGGGCAGCTCGACGTTCACGAAGAGACCACTCACGGACTGCCGTAGATCCGGCGGTATTCCTCCCAGGAGAGGACGACCTTCTTGACGTAGAGGCGCGTCTCGTCGAAGGGGATCTGCTCGACGAACGCCTCGATGTCGTCGCTGCGCCGCGTGGTCAGCCACTGGCGCACGCGATTGGGCCCGGCGTTGTAGGCGGCCAGCGCCAGCCGCGGATCGTTGAACTCGCGCATCAGCCCCGCCAGGAAGCGCGTGCCGAGCTCGATGTTGAAGCCGGGGTCCTCGAGGTCGCCGCTCGGCGCCATCAGGCGCGCGGTCGCCGGCATGAGCTGCATCAGCCCCCGCGCCCCCGCCCGCGAGGTCGCGCGCGGGTAGTAGCTCGACTCCTCACGCACGACCGCGGCGACCAGATAGGGGTCGATCCCCCGCCGCTGCGCCGCGTCGCGCACCTCGTCGCGCCACGCGTGCGGATAGAACATCTCCCAGAACGCGCGTGGCAGGGTCGGATCGCCGGTCGCCGCCATCGACTGGAAATGCCGGCGCATGATGCGCAGCGCCATGTGATAGCGCTCGACCTCGACGTAGACGCCCGCCAGCCCGTAGAGGCGCACGGGATCGCTGACCGCGCCCTGCACGACGTCCTCCAGCTCCACCGCGGCCTCCTCGACGAGGTTGAGGCGCCGGAGCATCACGACCCGCGCGAAGCCCGAATCCTCCATCAGCGCCTCACGCGGCTCGAGCGGGAGCGCGATCTTCGCCGACACGCCGGCCTCTTTCGTGCGGCCGAGCCGTGCGGTGACGAGCATTCCGTAGTAGCTCCGGGGCGCTTCGGCCAGGATCTGGTCGTAGAGCTCCGCCGCGTTTCCGCCGCCGGCCTGCTCGCGCGCGCGGCCGGCCCAGTAGAGCGCGGGCAGCCGATACGCGCCGGCGCTCCCGAGCTCGGCCAGACGCGTCCAGCTCTTCTGGGCGCCCGGCACATCGCGCTTGACGTAGGCGAGCCAGCCGAGCCGCCAGAGCGATGCCGCCGCGGCCTCACGGCTGGGGAACTGGGCCGCGACCGCGCGATACGCCGCGATCGCCTCGGGCTCGCGGTTGAGATCCTCGAGCACGCGCGCCTTCAGGAAGAGCGCTTCCGCCTTGTCCGCGTCGCTGCCCCTTCCGGCGACCGCGTCGAGACCCGTGAGGGCTCGGCCGGTCAACTCGGTGCGACCGGCGCGGTCGCTCCGCCGATCGGCCGCGCGTACGTAGAGTCGCGCCTGCTCGAGCTTGAGCGCCGGGCGGCGCTCGGCCGGCGAGCGGTCGATCATGAGCCCCAGGGTCCGTGCCGCCACGTCATAGCGGTTGAGCCGGCGCGCGCTCTCGACGATGACACGGAGCGCGCGCGTCACGATCCCGCCGTCCTTGACCTCGTCGACGATGCGCTCGGCCTCGCCCATCGCGACATCGGGCACGTTGGCCCGGAGGAGCCGCTCGGCTCGATCGATGCGCTGGCCCGGCGTCAGCGGAGGCAAGCGGATGCCGGAGGCCTCGAGCGCGACGATCCGGTCGCTCGCGCCCTCCGCATAGCCGCTCGCGGGCGCGAGCAGGCGCACGTCCCGGTAGGTCAGCGCCGCGGCGTCCGGCTGGCCGAGCGCCTCGGCGGTCATCGCGAGGAGATAGAGCGCGCCGGGCAGCTCGGGCGCGTCGGGATACGAGTTGATCAGGCGCACCAGCACCGTCTGCGCCGATGCGTCCTGAGCGGCTCGCAGGTCGAGCGTGGCGGCGAGCAGGAGCGCGCGCGTCGCCAGGCGGCTCTTGGGATAGCGGTCGACGACGCTCAGCGCCGCCCCGCGCGCGCCGGCGAGATCGTCGCGGCGCGAGAGCGCCTCGGCCAGGAGATAGCGGACGTGATCGCCGATGACGCTGTCGCGGGCCGCGTCGGTGTTGAACTCGCGGATCAAC
>VBEN01000143.1 GCA_005881175.1 Chloroflexota bacterium | reverse complement strand
GGGGCCGCGCGAGTGAGCTCGACCCGCATGGCCGCCACCGGCTCGATCGCGATGACCCGGGCTCCGGTGGAGCGCATCATCCGGCTGAACTTCCCGGTGCCCGCCCCGAGATCGACGACGGTCGAGACTGGTGTGATACCGAGTTGGTCAACCATCCAGTCGATGGCGGCCTGCGGGTAACCCGGCCGGCCGCGCTCGTATGCGGCGGCCGCCCGACCGAAGCCCTCCGCTGCCGTCCGATTCACGCTCATTCGTGCCAGGCTACGATTTGTCATTGGCTTGACACCGCCAAACGGCGGTGCTAGCGTCGGCTTGCCGTCTGAGGGGCACGGACTAGCGTAAGGAGGGAATCGCATGCCGCTGTTCATGGACACGCACGAGAAAGTCGATGGCCTCACCGCAGACGCGGTCGCGGGCGCACACAAACGGGACCTCGAGGTCCAGAAGAAACATGGGGCTAACTACCTGAAGTACTGGTTCAATGAGGCCAACGGCCGCGTGTACTGCCTGGTGGAGGCACCCACCAAGGAAGCGGCGGTATCGGTTCACCGGGAGGCCCACGGCCTGCTGGCGGACGACATCGTCGAGGTAAAAGAGGGAGCTTAACCGGCCCGGACGGCGCGCGAACGCCGGTTACGATAGGCGACGTGATTGCCGGCCGCTGGCTCGTGCTCTCGACGGCCGCCCTGCTGCTGGCCGCCTGCGGAAACGCCGCCGGCACGCCGTCAAAGCCGCCGACCGCTCAAGAGATCCTCAACAAGCCCGACAAGGCGAACGTCAGGGATGCCCACTTCACCCTGGTCGCCCACATCGTGAGTGGGAGCACCGCTTTCGACGCCACCGGCGACGGGATCATCGTCATCAAGCCGCAGCAGGCCTCGCGATTCACGATGCAAACGACGGTTGCCGGTCAGAGCCTGAAGTTCCAGGAGATCATCATCGGCGGAAAGGAATACGACCTCTCGCCAGACAATCCGCGTTGGACGGTCAAATCCAGCACCACCTCCTCCAATCCCAGCTCCTTCAGGGGCACGGACGCCAGGTATCTGGGCGAGGAAACGCTGCCCCAGGGAAGAGCCTGGCACGTCAAGGCCAAGGACGACAGCGGCAACCCATTCGACGCCTGGGTGCGGGAGAACGACGGTTATCCACTGAAATACGCGAGCGCGTCGGGAGGGTCAACCTTCAGCGCCAGCTTTGACCGCTTCAACACCGGCGAGACAGTCAGTGCGCCACCCGCTTCGGACATTCAGCAGTGACTCCGCCGCTCATCACGCAACTCACGGCCGTTACCATCAGCGCGGCCGTGCTCGCAGCGTGCGGCGGCCCGGGCGCCCCATTGGGTCCGCCGAGCCCCAAAGACATCCTGGCGAAGCCCCTGCACTCCAACCTGAAAGACGCTCATTTCGTCGTCACCGGCAAGTTCACTCAGCAGGGAGTCTCGGTGGACCTGGCTGGTGACGGCCAGCTGGTCTATAGGGCGCCAGGCGCCGGCCGGTTCAAGTTCGAGACGACGGTCGCCGGGCACAAGGTTAGCTACGAGGACATCTCGATCAATGGGAAGGACTACACGTTCAGCGATCCCGGCACCGGCAAGTGGACGGCGAGAACGACCACGTCCGGACTCGGCCCGCAAAGTTTCAGCGGTGTTTCGGATTTCAAGTACGTCGGCGAAGAGAATCTGGCGAAGGGGAAGGCATGGCATGCGACGGCCAAGGATAAAGATGGCAATGCCTTCGAAGGATGGATACGCGAGAGCGACGGCTACCCCCTCAAATATCTGATCGCGCAACAGACCAACGCGCTCACCCTGATCTTTGACCGGTTTAATGCCGGGGCCACCATCTCACCCCCACCGGCGTCACAGGTGGTACAGGGCTAAGCTGGCTCGAAAATTCCTCGTGCTGGCGATGACGGCCGGCCTGCTGGCCGCTTCCTGCGGAATACCCACACCGGCGGCGGCACCGAGCGCGAAGGAGGTGCTGGCCAAGCCGCAGCAGTCAAACCTGAAAGACGCGCACTTCAAGGTGACCGGAAAGATCACGGATAACGGCGTAACGGTGGAACTCATTGGCGATGGCGCGCTCGTTTACAAGCCGAAGCCGCAAGGCCGCTTCAAATTTCAGACGACGGTCGGCGGCGAGACCATCACCATCGAGGAGATCTCCCTGGACGGGACGAACTATGGGCTGACCCCAGGCAACCCGAAGTGGGTGGCAACGAAGAGCACGTCCGGCATCGATCCCACGGCTTTCAGAGGCGCCAGTGATCAGAAGTACGTTGGTGAGGAGAACCTGCCGCAGGGCAAGGCCTGGCACGCGACCGCCAAGGATAGGGATGGCAATGCGTTCGATGCGTACATCAGGGAGAGCGATGGCTACCCGATCAAGTACGTCGAGACCCAGAGCGGTGGGCAAAACATCACGCTGACCTTCGACCGCTACAACGCCGGCGAAACGATCACCGCCCCGTCTCCCGACCAGATTCAGCAAGGCTAGCTCCGGTATGGAGGCATTGGCTCGCACCGGCGAGGCGATCCGCGCCACCACCAGCAAGCTGGAAAAGACGCGCCTGCTCGGCGAATATTTCGCCGCGCTCGATGACGAGACCCTCCCGCTGGCGGCGGTGTACTTTACGGCCCGGCCGTTCGCCGACCGCGATCAGCGAAAGCTGAACCTGGGTTACGCCGTGATCCGCAACGCCGTTTGCGACCTGGCGCAGGTCGACGAGGAGGCGCTCGGTGAGTCCTACATGCGACACAGCGATGTCGGCGATGTCATCGAGGAAGTTCTCCAGGGACACACGCATCCCCGTCCAACGTCGCTGCGGGAGGTGCACGACACCTTTGTGCGGGTGTACGAGCAACGGACCGTCAAGAAAAAGACCGAGGCGCTGCGGGAGTTGCTCGACCGATTGACGCCGCGCGAGGCGAAATACATCGGCAAGATCCTCACCGGCGATCTCCGGATCGGACTTCGGGCCGGGCTTGTGGAAGAAGGGATCGCCAAAGGGTTCGGGGCACCGCTGGCCGACGTGTCGTGGGCCAGCATGCTGACTGGAGACATCGGTGAAGTCGCGTTGCTGGCGCGCCGCGGCGGGCTGCGATCGGCGCGGCTGCGATTGATGCATCCGCTGCAATTCATGCTGGCGTCGCCCGAAGAGGACGCGGCGGCGATCATGCGGCGAGTCGGCGGTGAGGCGTGGGTCGAGGATAAATACGATGGCATCCGGGGGCAGCTGCACAAGGAGGGCGAACGGGTCGTCCTCTACTCAAGGGATCTCAACGAGGTGACGGCCGCCTTTCCCGAGGTGGTGAGCGCGGCGGCGGCGGTCCCGCACGACGTCCTGCTCGACGGCGAACTGCTCGCGTTCAAAGACGGCATCGTCCGTCCCTTCTTTGAGCTGCAGCACCGACTCGGGCGTAAGGTCGTGAGCGCCCAGCTTTTGACCGAGGTTCCGGTCATCTTCGTCGCCTTCGACCTGCTGTACCTGGACGGCCGCAATCTGCTTGAAGAGCCGCTCCGCGAGCGACGGAGGTTGCTCGACGAGCTGAGCCTCCCCTCCCCGTTC
>VBEN01000142.1 GCA_005881175.1 Chloroflexota bacterium | reverse complement strand
GGCACCGTCACGACGATTTATGGCCCCACTGGCGCGGTTCTGGGCCACCCCACCGGCTGGGTCCAGGCGTTCTCCTGGGATGGTTCGCTGGCCGTGATGGGGAATTATGGCGAGCGGGTCTCCGTCGTCCGCTGGCGAGACGGGACCGTCATCTGGAGCGGCCCGAGCGACGGCGGTTATATCGATGCAATGCCGGAGCCGGAGGGCCAGCGAATCGCCGTTTCGGTTAGCGACCCCCAGCACCCTCAGACGGGCGGCTTCCCGCCTCGCAACGTCTACGTCATCGGCCCTGATGGCAAGGCGATCCAATTACTCACGAACGTGGAGTAGCAGCGGCGCTGATCAGCCGGCCGGCGTCATCGCGGCTTGAAGCGCGGCAATCAGGCGGTCGTTCTCCTGCGGCAGACGGACCGTGACCCGAATGAAGTCGGCGAGCTGCGAACTGGCCGGGAACGTCCGGACGACCAGGCCGGACCGGAGCAGGACCGGTGCAAGCTGTCGACCCGCGCGAATGAGGAGGAAGTTGGCGGACGACTCACGCACCTCGAGGCTCAGCCTGGCCAGCTCTTGCTGCAGGCGCCTACGCTCGGTCTTGATGCGCTCCACCCGATCCTGCATCCCCGTCAGGTCGGCCAACGACTGGACCGCCAGCGATGCTGACACCACGCTGATACTGCCGGGCGGGCGAACCCGGCGGAGGGCCGCGCTGATGGCCGGCCCCGCAAGGGCGTAGCCAACCCGGGCCCCCGCCAGGCCAAACGCTTTGCTTAACGTGCGCACGACAACCACGTTGGGCATCCGATCGATCAGGGGCAGTCCCGTGATGCCCGACATCTCGTAGTAGGCCTCGTCGAGGACCAGGATCCCGGCCGTAGCGCGGGCCAGGGTCTCGACATAGTCGAACGGCAAGAGTTCGCCAGTCGGGTTGTTGGGATTGCTCAGCCAGGTCACGCGGGCGCTACGCGCGCCATCGACGAAGGCCTGCCGATCCAATCGGAGGTCCAACGCCGGAACGGCGTCGATCGAGCCGCCCGCCATCTCGGTGAGGACGGTGAACATCGGGTAGGTGGGACGCGAGATCACCGCCCGCGCCGAGTCGTCGATGTAGGCCTTGGCGATCAAGTCCAGGACCTCGTCGGCGCCCGCCCCAACCGTGATTCGATCGGGGGAGACGCCCGTATATCGCGCGATCGCGTCGGTCAGCCCTCGGTAACTGGTGTCGGGATACTCATTGAGCGGCTCTGGTGAGAGCCGGCCGAGTGAGGCGCCCGGCCAGGGGAAGGTATTGGTATCGAAGCGGACTACCTGGTCCTCAGGGACGCCGGCCTGTTGGGCGATGGCCGCGCTGGGCGGCTCCCATTCATAGGGCTGCATCCGGCTGATCGCCGGGCGCGGCTCGGGTGGCGTCTTCGTATCGGACGTCATACCTTACTTATGTAGGCAGAACGCCGCGCCGTAGCATGTGCTGATCGCTGTAAGGATAAGCGCCATCAATTGCAAGGCTGGTTGGCGAGGCCAGTTTTAGCAAGTAGAAGCTGCCATGGATCAGGCTCAGGCGCGCTCATCTCGCCCGGTGGACAGCAAGGCTGCGGCAGCGCTCTATTCGGTCGCCGTCAACCTGGTGTTGATCGGCGCCAAGTTGGTCGTCGGGTTGCTCACCGGGAGCGTGGCCATCCTCGCCGATGCCGCCCATTCTTTCCTCGATCTCTCCGCCAGCATCTTTGCGTTTGCCGGCATCCGGACCGCCCAGAAGCCGGCCGACGAGGACCACGCCTGGGGACACGCCAAGGCGGAGAACATCTCGAGCCTGATCCAGATGTTCTTGCTGGGCGCCACCTGTATCGCCATCGTGATCGAGTCGGTGCGCCGGCTCGTCGTCCCCTCCACGGTACGGGTAGCCTGGTACTCCTTCGTGGTCGTTCTCGCGGCGATGGTCATCGACATCGTCGTCAGCCGCTACCTGCAGCGGATCTCCCGGGCGCACGGTGGCAGTGCGGCGCTCGATGCCGACGCGCTCCACTTCGCCTCGGATCTCTGGGCATCGCTGGCCGTGCTGGTCGGCATCACGCTGGTCGCGGTGTTCGACTTCCAGGTTGCGGACCCGCTGGCCGGCATCGCGGTGGCCATCATCATCGGGACGACCGCCATCGAGCAGGGCCGCCGCACGACCCAGGTGCTGCTCGACGCCATGCCGGATCGCCCCACACTCCGGGCCATCGAGCGGATCCTGGAGAGCGACCCGCGACTCCACGGCTACCACGCGCTTCGCGCGCGGCAGGCGGGCATGCACGTGATGCTGGATGTCTCGGTGCATGTCGACGGCTCATTGTCCCTGGCCCAGGCTCACGAGGTCGGTCACGCGGTGTCGGCACGGATCCGGCGCGAGCTTCCCCTCGTGACCGACGCCGTGGTCCACGTCGAGCCCGTGGACGACGACGCCCACGGCTGACGATCGATCGTCGGCGTCCCGCAACGGGCCGTACCGCTATCCTCGGACAGTGATCCGGGTGAATCCGCGATGGGCAGGGCGGGCGGCGGCTGGCACCGTGGTGCTGGTGCTGGCCGGATGCAGTGGCACGGATTCAGCCGTCTCGGTCCTTGCGCCGGCAGCCACCCGCGTTCCGGCGAAGGCGGCGCCCGCTGAGCAGATCCTCAATCCGCTCACGATCGACGCGATGCGCCAGCGCGACTATCCGGGAAGCGACCTGGTCATCGAGCAGACGCTCGCGCCTGGCAGCAACTACCGCCGCTACGTCGCCTCGTATCAATCCGACGGTCTCAAGATCTTCGGACTGCTGACCGTGCCCGCCGGACGGAAGCCGGCCGGCGGTTGGCCGGTGATCATCTTCAACCATGGGTACATCCCTCCCTCGCAGTACCGGACGACGGAGCGTTATGTCGCCTACGTGGACGGGTTTGCCAGTCATGGCTACATCGTGTTCAAGCCGGACTATCGTGGACACGGCAGCTCCGAAGGCCAGCCGTCCAGCGCCTACGGCTCACCCGGCTACACGGTCGATGTCCTGAACGCGGTGACGACGCTGCAGCGTTATCCAGATGCCGACCGCAGCCGGATCGGCATGTGGGGTCATTCGCTCGGTGGCAACATCACCCTCCGGGCGCTCGTCATCGATCCACGCATCAAAGTGGCTGTGATCTGGGCGGGGGTCACGGCCACCTACCAGGACCTGCTCGAAAACTGGCATCGGCCACCGGGCAGTGGGCCGCCGCCGTCGACGACTCGAAGCTGGCGGCAGGACTGGGTCGCCCGCTATGGAAGGCCGGAACAGAATCCGCGGTTCTGGAATTCGATCTCGCCGATGTCGTACCTGGCGG
>VBEN01000141.1 GCA_005881175.1 Chloroflexota bacterium | reverse complement strand
GGCGTCCTCAAGCGGTCGGGTCTGGTCATCGAACGTCGCGCGGGCACGCGCCGCTACTACCGGGCGGACCGTCTGGCACTCGGCCCGCTCGAGGTCATCCTGCGACAGATGTGGGTCAGGGACGTCGGCCGGCTCAAGGAACTGGCCGAACGGGAGGCACGATCGCGGCGGCGACGGGATGATTGACGACCTGACCGGTGCGATCGAAATTACCCAGCGGATCGACGCTCCGCCCGAAGTCGTGTTCGCCTACCTCACCGACAGCCGCCGTTTCGTGAAATGGATGGGGGTCGGCGCCGAGCTCGACCCGCGACCCGGAGGGCGCTATCGGATCGACGTCGACGGCAAGCACATTGCGACCGGTCATTATCGAGAGATCGAACCGCCCCGTCGTCTCGTCATGACGTGGGGCTGGGAGGGCCATCCGACGGTTCCACCTGGATCGACCACCGTCGAGATCACGCTGATGCCTGACCAGGGTGCGACGGTCCTTACCCTGCGTCACGTCGGGCTGCCGGACGATGGCGAACGGCGCATCCATACTGAGGGCTGGAATCAGTACACCGGCCGTCTCCGCGAGGTCGCCCGCGGAACCTGACGGATATTTTTGAGGTAAGGGTGGCATGAGGGCGGCCGTCGCCACCATCACCTCCTTATTGCTCATCGCGTGCTCAGGGCAGGCGCGACCGACGCCGTGGTCCACGCCCGCCGCAACCTTGACCGCTGGGGCTGCTGGTTGCGGATCAACGGCCGTCCTGCGCGGCGGCATTCCGGACTGGCTGGAGACAGCTGGTGGATACAACAACCCAACCTTCTTGCGCTACGTCATCGGACATCCGGCGCTCGTTGCCGGATTCCTGTTCAGCGATCCGTTACGTGCCGGCCATCCCGAAAACCCCTCAAACAAAGTTCTCTGGGTCGTACGAATGCCACGCGACGGTTCCCCGCTGACTATCGACGGGCATCCCCTGGGCGCGACGGCGCCGACCGTGCACGAAACTCGACCGGCGGATTCAGGTCCTGGCGAGATTTACCCCGATGGAGTCGATGTGCCCAGCGCTGGATGCTGGCAGTTCGACCTGCGATGGGCGCACAGTCAGGCCCAGGTCGAGCTCAATTACATCTAGCGCAGCGGCATGTGCACGTCGGATCCCAGGTTGCGCACCGCTTCCCCGACCCCGCGGTAGAAGGTCGGATACGCATAGATGAGGTGCCGTAGGTCATCGATCGGAATCTCATTCCTGATGGCGAGCTCGAAGATGCCGAGGATGTCGCCGCCGCGCGGGCCCATGGACGTAGCCCCGACGAGAACGCCTCGGTCGGCGTCCGCGACGACCTTGATCAGCCCGTCATTACCCGGGCCGTGGATCCACCCGCGGGAGGTGACTGATGCTTTCTGGAGGCCGGTTCGCACGTTGATCCCGTTCTTGCGTGCCTGCGCCTCCGTCAACCCCGCGGCGCCAACCTCAGGGTCGGTAAACGTCACCCGCGGCTTCGCGCGGTAGTCCGCGCCCGGCCCCGGATTTCCCAGGATATTGTTGATCGCGATGTCGGCGTGGTAGATCGCCATGTGGGTAAAGCCCCCACTCGCCGTAACGTCGCCGATCGCCCAGAGCCGTTCACCGACTCTCAGGTGGTCGTCCGGCTCGAGAAAACGCGCCGAAGGATCGAGGCCCACCGTCTCGAGGCCGATGTCCCTCAGGTTGGCGCGACGTCCCGTCGCGACCAGCAACTGGTCGCCCGTAACCTGACGTCCGTCATCGAGGTTGACCGTGACCGCATCGCCGCGTGGCTCGACCGACTTCGCGTGGACATTCAGGTAGAGCTGGATGCCATCGCGCTCCAGGACCGTGCCAAGGACGGCGCTTGCTTCCGGTTCCTCCATGGCGAGCACGCGGTTCATGCCCTCGATGATCGCGACCTTGACGCCAAACCTGGCGAACGTCTGGGAGAGCTCGAGCCCGATCGCCCCGCCGCCGAGGATGATGAGCGAGGCGGGCAGGTGTTCGGCCTTGACGGCCTCGCGGTTCGTCCAGTATTTGATCCCATTCAGGCCGGGGATCGGCGGGACGGCCGGCGACGTCCCGGTAGCGATCACGACCGCCCGTGACGCTTCGTAGACCGTGCCGTTGACAGAGACCCTGTCCGGACCGGCGAGCTTCCCCGCTCCCCGAACAAAGCGGCCGCCCTTTTTTTTGAAACGCTCGACCGCAACACGGTCGTCCCAGTTGTCGGTCGCTTCTCTTCGGATCCGGCGCGCGACCGGACCCCAATCCGGGGTCACTGTCGAATCTCCGGCAAAGCGTGGAATGCGGCGACCCTCGGCCAGCATGTCGTCCGCTCGGATCATCATCTTGGTTGGGACGCAGCCGTAATAGGGGCACTCGCCGCCCACCAGGTGGCTTTCGATGC
>VBEN01000140.1 GCA_005881175.1 Chloroflexota bacterium | reverse complement strand
GTCGCTGGTCGTGGCCCGTCGAGCCGCCGCCACAGCCTCCTGCAGCGCCTGATCGAGAGTCAGGGCTTGCCCCTCCGTCCAAACTCTCTCGGCGTCCTGCGGGCTCAATCCTTCGCGCCCGGTGCGACCCTCCTGCTCACTCAGGAGTTGCCCGATGCCGGTTCCGGTCGACCGCTGATGCACCCTGGCCGCGCTCGCCAGCCGCGTCGCCGTCCCCGGATCACCGCCGGCTCGAATGACCTGCGAGAGATTGTCAAGCTGTAAGACCATGCCGGAAACGTCTCCGCCCTCCTTGAAGAGCTCGATGGCTTCAAGAAAGTCCTTACGAGCGGCCTCGATGTCCCCCATCTTGAGCGACACGAGACCGTGGGTATGGAGGGCCCAGCCGAGGCCGAACCGATCGTCGATTGTTCGGAAGACGGCGTGGGACTCTTCGAGCGTTACTTTGGCCGTCGGGTACTCACGGTCGAAGTAGTAACCATTGCCGAGTCCCCAGAGCGTCCGCCCGACGCTCGATTGGTCACCGAGCTCTCGGAACAGCGGTAGGGCCTCGAGCAGCAACTGCCGGGGCCGCTCTGACTCACGCATGTTTACCACGTTAGGGAAAGCCGCGTTGTAGAGTGCGTTGGCCAGGGCCTGCTTGTCGCCGGTGGTGCGGGTCAACTCGAGACATTCGTCATAGAAGCGCTGCGCCGACTCCATGTCCGCCTGCCAGTAGGCCAGGCCGCCAGCCGCTTCCAGAGCCTGCAGTCGTTCCATCGGGTAATCCCGGCTTTTCGGCAGCGCCAGCGCCGCGACCACTCGGGCGCGCCCCTCGTGGATGTGGCCGCGCATCTGCCAGAAGCGCCACAAGCACGCCGACAGCAGCATGGCGTTTTTTGCATCACCCGTGGCCAGCGTCCAGTCAAGCGCCGCGCGTAAATTGTCGTCCTCCATCTCGAGGCGGTCGAGCCACTCTTTGCGTCGGCTGCCGAACACATGCGGTTGAGCCTGCTGCGCCAGGGCGATGAAGGCCTGCACGTGCCGGTCCTTGATGGCCGCCGCTTCGTCACTCTGCTCCAGCTGCTCCGCCGCGAACTCGCGGATCGTCTGCAGCATCAAGAAGCGCGGCTCACTGAAATCGGGAAGCCGCCGGACCAGGCTCTGGTCAGCCAGCTGGTCGAGCATGTCGACCACA
>VBEN01000139.1 GCA_005881175.1 Chloroflexota bacterium | reverse complement strand
GTGAAGGTCGCGATGGGACCGGTCACCGCCTCGTAGGCGATTGGCTGCGGATCGGCAAACCGGTCGACAAAGACCTGGTTCATCATCACCGCGTGCTCATCCGTGGTCAGGAAGGTCACGTTCGGAATCGCGTTGGCGCGGATGAAGTTGAGCACCTGGGCTCGTTCGGCGCCGTACCCTTCCCAGCGGTCATACGGCAGGGCGTAGAACTGCTGGATCGCGTCCTCGCTCACGACGAACTTGAATCGTGCCCGTGACCGTTGCAGGATCGTTAGCAAGGCAGCCTTCTGCACCGCGCCGAGGTAGGTCCGCGCCGGATCGTTCAGGGCCGCCAGGCACCCGGGTGGGGGATTGGCCGGCAACCCGAATTGGACGCGCGCAGGCGGCGGCAAGGTGGGCGCCAGGTCGAGCGCCCCGTTGGGGAAGGTGCACGCCGGCTTGACTTCGGCGCTGCGGCAGGATCGCTCATCGAGGACGACCACGTCGGCGTCCTTCCCCCAACGAAACACCCGGAACATCGGGTCGGTGCGGCAGCCGGCGTCATGCAGCCGGATCGCCGTCTCGACTGGCAGATATTCGAGGAAGGCTTGACGGCCATTCGCATAGCGCTGCGGATCGACCGTCGCACTGTCAAAGTCGTTGACGACCTCGTGGTCATCCCAGATGGCGTACGTCGACGTCGCTCGAAGGAGATCCGTCAGGTTCGCGTAGCCTCGGTTGACTCGGTACGCGGCTCGGTAATCGTCCAGGGTCACCGCGGGACCGGTCGGGCGGAAGACCGAGTCGGCGTAGATGGTGTCGCCCAGATACACGAAGAAGTCCGGGTTCTCATTCCGGGCGGCCGCCAGCGTCTCGAAGTTATTGAAAGCAGGCTGGCCGCCAACCATCGTCCCATCCGAGTCGCCCGTGTACACGAACCGCAGTCCGGCCGGCTCCAGTGGTGATGGTGCCGTCTTGAATTTGCCAACGGGACTTACCGAGCCTGCATGCCGCCAGCGGTAAAAGTAGGGGTGATTCGGTGCCAGCGGCAGTGCCAGGATCTTGACGGTGAAGTCTTTTGCCGCTGTCGCCGACGCCGGAAATCTGAGAGTCCCCGCGGCAAATGACGGGTCGGTCGAAACTTCCGCGGTCAGCGTGGCCGCCTGGTCGACGCGAGTCCAGAGCACGGCGCTGATCGGAGTGACGTCGCCACTCGCCACGCCGTCCGTAAAGCTGATTGGCGTGGCGGCGCCCGCCGGTGTAGGGGAAACAGCGGCCACGAGCGCGACAGTTGCGAGTAACGTCCCAAGTCGGCGCACGATCCCACCTCCTCTTCTACGTGACGGCTTCGACGGGAAGCGAGAGTAGCCCGAGCTGGGTGAGGATGTCAACCTGGTCGAAGTACTCGTGCTGGGTCTTGATCCGCCCGTTGCCGTCAAACGTGGCGACGCCAACAGCCTCCACCGTGATGCTGCGGTTGGTCGGTGGCAGCTCTCCGGCAGGAAGCGGGAATGGCCCATTCTGAGTACCGGTCGACGTGTACTCGATCGCGGCAGCGTCACCCTGCTCGATGACGCGCCGTAGCCGGACGTTGACATCAGGCAGGGCGCCCAGCAACTGCGCGTAGAAGGCGACAACCGCCTGCCGACCCCTGATCGATCCGAGCCCTGGCCAGAATGCCTCGGCATCCTCCGCGTACATGTCGCCGATGGGGTTCAGGTCATGGGCATTGACCGCCGCGTTGAGTTTGCGCACCCTTTCTTTGATCGTTTCCATTTCATGCCTCCTTTCGAATCTGTCGCCAGTGTCAACCGACCCGGCCGGACGTCGAATCGGGGAAACCCCTGTTCTTGACGTCCGCCTGAGACTCCCTAAGATGGGCGCATGCTCGTCGGGAGGGAGCGCGAGCAGGCAACCATTGACGCCCTGCTGGAGCACGCCCGGTCGGGCATCAGCGGAACGCTCCTGGTTTGCGGCGAGCCCGGCATCGGGAAGAGCGCTCTTCTTCGCTACGCCGAGCTGACCGCCAATGGCATGACGGTGCTCACCGCATCGGGCATCGAGTCCGAGTCAGATCTCCCGTTCAGCGGACTTGCCGAGTTCCTGGAGCCTGTCCGAGATCTCATTCCCGAGATTCCGGGCCCCCAGGCGGCGGCGCTGATGGGCGCTCTCGCCCTCGGTCCGCCCAGCGGATCGGACCCTTTTGCGATCTTCGCCGCAACCCTCAGCATCCTGGCGGCTTCTGCCGAGCGGCAACCCGTCGCCGTCATCATCGATGACCTCCAGTGGCTCGACGCGTCATCGGAGCGGGCCCTCCGCTTCGCGAGCCGGCGAATTCATGCCGATCGCATCGCGATACTGCTTGGAAGCCGAACCGATGTCGCTGGGACCCCGTTTTTGGCAGGTGTCGAGCGCATCGTTCTCCGGGGCATCGACATCGACGCCTGCCGTCGGCTACTCGCAGGGTCGGACGGATCACCCGCCCCGCGCATCGTGGCCGAAAGCATCCATGCGGGGACCGGCGGAAATCCCCTTGCGATACTCGAATCAAGAGAGCTGCTGACCGCCGGCCAGCTCTCCGGAAAGGAACCGCTGGATGATCCGCTGCCCACGGGCCCGGCCATTCAGCGATCCTTCGAGCAGCGGGTCGCGCGCTTGTCTCGACAGGATCAGCTCGCTCTGCTGACGCTTGCCGCGTCGCAGTCCGGTTCGATCGCCGAGGTGGGTCGCGCCTGTTCAAAGCTGAACACCGGGCTTGCCAACCTGGAGCAAGCCGAAGCAGCCGGGTTGCTTATAAGCGACGGCATTCGCATCCGGTTCCGCCACCCGCTGATGCGAGCGGCGACCTACTACGGCGCGACGCCAGCCGACCGGCGCGCGGTGCATGGGGCGCTGGCCACGTCGATGGGCCCCACCGCACTGCCGATGGAACGCGCCTATCATCTGGCGGCGGCCGCCCAGGGCGAAGATGAGAATGTCGCCTGCAGTCTCGAGGCCGCGGCACTCGACGCCCGAAACCGCAGCGGCCACAGCGGCGCCTGGCAGTCGTTCGAAAGGGCCGCACGGCTAACGCCAGATCCCGAGCAACGAGCCCGACGCCTTCACGAGGCGGGTAGCGACGCCTACATCGCCGGCCAGGCCCATCGCGCCGCGCAGCTCCTGGATGAGGCCCTTAGCCTTGCCCGGGACGCGAGCCTGTGCGCGACGATCGAACACAGTCGCGGACGCGTCGAGATGTGGACGCGTTCTCCCGCCGCGGCACGCCGGATCCTCGTCGCAGGGGCCGATCGGATCGAAACCGAAGATCCAGAGAGGGCTGCCCTCATGCTGGTTGATGCCGTCACCACCTCCATGCAGGAAGGTGATCCCGGCGCGGGCATTGATGGCATGGTGCATATGACGCTGCGACTCTCTGAGCGCGCCTATGCCCTCGGCTCCCGGGCGGGAAG
>VBEN01000138.1 GCA_005881175.1 Chloroflexota bacterium | reverse complement strand
AAGTTGTCGTTGATCTATGCGCTCGCCTGTCTGGCCTGGATCGAAGCGGCCCGCGGGTTGGATGCCGACTGCCGTGCTCACCTGGCGCAGGCGGCGGGCGTCATGGACCACGCCGACCGGGTCGTTGCGGTCTATACAACGCGAATCGTGGGACTGCTCGAACTAGGTTTGGGTCGAAATGAGGAGGCCATCAAACATCTGGAACCACTGGCTCGGGCATTGGAGCATGCA
>VBEN01000137.1 GCA_005881175.1 Chloroflexota bacterium | reverse complement strand
CGCGCCACGGGCGAGACCGCGCGGCGAGACCGGACGGCTTCGGATGAGCTAACGCTGCAGGAGCTTCAAGTCGCCCTGAGAGTCGCGCAGGGCGCGACCAACCGCGAGGCCGCGGCCGCGCTCTTCCTCAGTCCCAAGACCGTCGAGGCGCACCTGAGCCGCATTTACAGCAAGCTGCGCGTTCGGTCGCGGACGGAGCTGGCGCATCATTTCGCTAAAG
>VBEN01000097.1 GCA_005881175.1 Chloroflexota bacterium | reverse complement strand
GCCTCGCCCACGCTGAAGGGCGGGAAGTTGTAGTGATGCATGAAGCGCTTGAACTCTTCGAGGCCGAGCCCGTCGAGCTTCTGCTTGTCGCCAATGGAGCCGAGCGTCACGATGCTCAGCGCCTGGGTCTGACCCCGTGTGAAAAGCGCGGACCCGTGTGTCCGGGGCAAAACACCGATTTCACAGGTGATCTGGCGGATCTCGGTGGTCTTTCGACCATCGGGTCGCATGCCCTCGTCGAGGATCTTGCCGCGCACCCGCTGCTTGACTTTGGCCTCGAAGCTCTTCGAGAGATACGGCAGCCGGTCGGCGAAGCGGGGTCCGAGTTCGGTGATGGTTTCTTTCTTCAAGTCGTCAAGCGCCGACTCGCGGAGCGCTTTATTCGGGTTGAAGAGCGCCTGGTCGAGCCGCTCGGCGAGGAACTGGTCCACCGCCTGGTCGACCTCGGGATCCTTCGGGCTTTCCGCGACCTCGACCTTCGGCTTGCCGGCTTCGCGCGCGAACGCCTCCTGCAGGTCGCAGAGACGGATGATCTCGCGGTGGGCGATGCGCAGCGCCTCGACGATTTGCTCTTCCGGCACTTCCTTGGCGCCGGCTTCCACCATGATGATCGCCTCGCGGGTGCCGGCCACCACCAGGTCGAGCCTGCTCTCCTCCATACGGTTGACCGGCGGATTCACCACCAGCTGGTCCTCCAGCAGCCCGATGCGGACCGCCCCGATGGGACCCTGGAACGGAATCGGCGAAATGGACAGCGCCAGGGAGGCGCCATTTATCGCCAGGGTGGCGGGATCCGCTTCCTGGTCGACGGAGAGAACCGTCGCGACCACCTGGACGTCGTTGCGGAAGTCCTTGGGAAACAGCGGCCGGATCGGCCGGTCAATCAGGCGGCTGTTGAGAATGGCCTGCTCGCTGGGGCGGCCCTCCCGCCGGATAAATCCGCCGGGGATCTTGCCAGCGGCGTAGAGCTTCTCTTCGTAGTCGCAGGTCAGCGGGAAGAAGTCGATCCCTTCCCGTGGCGTCGCCGCCATTGTGGCGGTGACGAGCAGCATGGTGTCACCCATCCGCATGGTCACGGCGCCCGATGCTTGCTGGGCGACGCGACCGGTTTCGACCGTCAGCGTGCGCCCACCGATTTCGATTTGTGTTTGATTCACGATTCCTCCTGGGCCGCGTAGTCGCGGCACGAAATGGTTGGCAGTCGGCCCAGGCGGTTCCGTCCTTGGCGGGTTAGGGGTTGGGGTTCGAAGAAAAGGAACCCTTTCTCCGCACACCAATCTCTAACCCTGCGCGAGTTAGGCCCACCGGGCATCAGGTCTGGCTCTAGGCCATCACCTCCGCAGCCCGAGCTTGGCGATGATCGCCCGGTAGCGCTCGATGTCCTTGCGCTGAAGGTAATTGAGCAGCCGGCGACGCTTGCCGACCAGCTGGAGCAGCCCCCGACGCGAATTGTGATCGTGGGCGTGCGTCTTGAGGTGGTCGGTGAGGTGGTTGATCCGTTGGCTGAAGATCGCGATCTGGACCTCCGGTGACCCGGTGTCCGTGTCATGCAACCGGTTGGTGTCGATCACGCCGGTCTTGGTCGCTGTTGCCAGTCGGTGTACCTCCTGAAGTCTTTGCCGGCCCAGATGCCGTTGGCTAGTCGGTCAGCTGCGCGCGGTCAGGGGAGAGTATACCCGAAGGCTGCCAATCGATAACCTCGAGCGCACCAGGCATGATCTCGAAGACGGCAGGAGTGCTGCCCGCCAGCTCGCCGTCGGCTTCGACCCCAATCGGCTCGTCGCTGTCGATCTCCACCCGTCGGCCCTGGGCGAACTCCACCTGCTTGAGCCGGCCATGCGTGCCCCGGTACAGCATCGGCAGGCTCCGGATTCCCAGCACCCGCCCCACGTCCCCGATGGTCACCACCTCGAAGAGGCCATCGTCGGTCCGGGCCTTCGGTGCGATCCACATACCGCCGCCAAGAAACGCCCCATTGGCCACGGCGATCGTTCGGATACGACGGCGCAGGACCGGGCCGTCGTCCAGGCGTAGCCGCACCGAGGCATTGTGGTGCGTCAGCAGACTCACCACGGCGCCGCCCAGAAAGTTTGCCGTCCCACCGACCCAGGCCGGCCCGCGCGCGGCTCGGCGCACCACCTCCGCCCCGATGCCGGCATCGGCCACGTTGATGAAGTAGCGGCGGCCGGTCGAGGTGGCCAGCCGGCCGGCGTCCAGCCGGCGCCAGCGATCCGTCGCGAGCCAGGCCGGAACCTGCTCCGGGCGTGACGGGCTCGGGACGCTTTTTGCCAGGTCCCCGGCGGTACCACCGCGCAGCAGCGCGGCAAAGCGCGGGGGGGTTCCGGCAGGCCGGCGCAGCAGGCCGTTGACGACCTCATGGGCGGTGCCATCGCCACCCACGGAGACGACGAGCCGATCGCCGGCGGCCGCCGCGGAGTCGGCAGCATCACCTCGGCGGTGGGTCTCGATCACCTCGAGATCGAGTCCGGCACTGGCACAACAGGCGGCACACCGTTCCCAGAAACCACGGGCGCGGCCGTCGCCGGCTGCCGGGTTGACGATGATCAGCGGCCGGTTCGACTTCACGTCGCCGACGCCGCGACTCCCAGAATCCGTCTGGCGTTCTGCACATCGCGCGTCATCTGCTGCTGCAACGCTGGCACCGTCGCGAATCGTCGTTCTCCCCGCAACCGCTGGATGAACCAAACGGTCAGCACCGAGTCGTAAAGATCCCCCTCGAAATCGAGCACGAACACCTCAACCGTCAGCGTGTTGCCTCCGAAGGTGGGACGAAATCCAACGCTCAGCGCCCCCGCGTAGGTCGACTCCTCCAACCCAACCCGCGCCGCGTAGACTCCGTTGGCCGGTAACAGCTTGTTGGGAGCGATGCGCAGGTTGGCCGTGGGAAAACCGAGCTGTCGGCCCCGCCCGGCACCGTGCTCGACCCCCGAGCGGAAGAAGTAATCGCGTCCCAGCAACTGGGCGGCGGCACGCATCTGGCCGAGCATGACAAGGCGCCGGATTCGCGAGCTGCTAACGGGCGCTCGGCCCCGGGCCAGGGTTGGCGCGACGGCGACGGTGAACCCCTCTCGGACGCCCAGCCTGCGAAGAAAAACAGGGTCACCCCGGCGGCCCTGTCCGAAGCGGAAGTCCTCACCGGTGACGATGTGGCGCAGCTGGATCCCGCGCGTCAGGCGCTTCATGAATGCCGCTGGGCTGAGTCCTGCCACTTGCGGCGTGAAAGGAATGACGATCAGATAATCGATGCCGAGTTGATCCAGCAACCACGCCTTCTCATCGAGCGTCGTGAGATTCGGCGGGCAATGATCGGGGTCGAGCACGCATCGTGGGTGCGGTTCGAAGGTGATCACGACGCTGCCGGCGCCCGTCCGCCGCGCGCCGGCGATCAACGTTTTGAGTAAGGCCAGGTGGCCGCGGTGAATTCCATCAAACGTGCCGATGGTGGCATGGCTCGGCCCGAGGGAGCCGGCTGTTGGGAACCCGAAGGTGACCGCGGTCACGAAGGAAACACGGCGCGCGGTTGAAGCCGCCGATTGATGTCCACCTCACCCCAGGCGAGCAAGTGGCCATCGGCATCAAGCACGCGGCAGCGTCCCGACGCCGCACTGGGCGCGTCAACCGTCTGTCCACGACGGATCGCCGCCGCCCCGGCGGCGTCCAGCGCGATGACCGGCCACCCACGCAGTGGCAGGTCCATGGGCAGCAACCAGCGCGTCCAGGTCTCCCCCGCCTCGGTCAGCGTCGCCATCGCAACGGCGTCCGCCAGCGTCATGGGGCCGACCGCGGTTCGCGTCAAACCCGAAAGATAGGCGCCGCAACCCAGGGCAGCGCCCAGGTCGTGGGCCAGGCTGCGAACATACATTCCCCGGCCGGAGCTGACCTCGAGGCGACCGGTGGCGGTCGTCGGATCGTAATCAACCAGGCTGATGGCGTGAATCTCGACGAGGCGCGGTCGCCGCTCGACGACTTCGCCGCGACGAGCCTTCCGATACAACGCCTCACCCCCCTGTTTGAGGGCCGAGTAGAGCGGCGGTACCTGAGCGATGCTGCCCGTGAATGAGGGCAGCAGGGCCTCGATCCGATCGCGGCTCACCCGACTGACATCGCCCGACGGCACGAGGCTTCCTTCCCGGTCGCCCGTGTCCGAGGTGATCCCAAAGGTCACGGACGCCAGGTAGGTCTTGGGCCATTCGTGGATGAAGTCGGCCAGTCGGGTCGCCAGATTGACCAGGATGGGAAGGACGCCGTCAGCCGCGGGGTCGAGTGTTCCGCCGTGCCCGGCCTTTAAGACGCCGGGAAGCCGGCGCACCGACCGGACGACGCCAAACGACGATGGGCCCGCCGGCTTGTTGACGTTCAGGATGCCCGATGTCACGCGAGGTCATTCATCCGCAGGCGCGCTTCGGTGAGTACTTTGGCCTCCGCTTCCTTCAGTGGCAGCGCGACCTCGATACCCGCTGCCCGCCGGTGGCCACCGCCGCCAAATTTCGCGGCCAGCTCGGCGGCATCGACCTGGTCGCGGCTCCGGATGCTGACCTTCGTTAGCCGCGGACCGGCTTCTTTGAACAGGATCGCCAGCTCCTGGCCGCGGATCGTGTTGAGCTGGTCGATCGAGCTGTCCGCCTGATCGGTCGTCGCCCCACTGTCGCGTAGCGCAGCCTGGCTGATCGATCCCCAGACGAGCCGATCACCGAACTCGAAGTGCAGCCCCTGCAGGATGCGGCCCTGCATCCGCAGCGTCGAGGCGGGCCGGCTCTTGAAGAGGCCTCGGGCCATCATCGCCGCGTCCGCGCCGAGCTCGACCAGCTCAGCGGCCGCGCGCAGCGCGTGGGCCGAGGTGTTGTCATGCCGGAAGCCGCCCGTATCGGAGAGGATGGTGACGTAGAGGCAGGACGCCGCCCCCGGCGGGATGTGAATTTGCCATGCCTTGAGCAGGTCATAGACCAGCTCACCGGTCGAGGCGGCATCCGTCCGGACCAGATTGATGGATCCGAACTGCGTATTGGAAACGTGATGGTCGATGTTGACTACCACCTTCGCCTGTGTTACGAGCGACGCATAGGTGCCGGCGCGCGACGGATCGCTCGCGTCAAAAATGAAGATGGGCGCATCCGCGGGAGCGGAGTGCTGGTTCACCCGCTCGAAGCCGGGCAGGAACCACCAGGCTTGCGGAACCGGCGGCGACGACACGACGGGAACCGATTTGCCCATTGGCTCCAGCGCCAGGGCCAAGGCGAGGGCCGACCCGAGGGTGTCGCCATCCGCATCCTTGTGCGTAACCGCCGTCAGCACCGGAGCGTTGTCGATCACCTGCCAGATCCGGGGCGCCAGCTCGGCCACCTCCGGACGTGGCGGACTAAGCTCAGCTGCCGCCGTTTGATTCCCCTTGCTGGACCTCTCGCAAGAGCTGGCTGACCCGGACGCTGTAGGCGACCCCCTCGTCGAGCTGGAAATGCAGGTCGGGCGCGAAACGGAGGTTCGACAACCGCAAACCGAGCTCGCGGCGGATGAAGCCCTTGGCGTGTTCCAGGCCGTCGATGGCCGCTTGCCGGCCGTCGTCTTCGGCCACGACGCTGACCTTGACGGTGGCATTCCGCAGGTCCGGGGTGAGCTTGACCTCGGTGATCGTGGCCATCCCGATCCGCGGGTCCTTCAAGTCCCGGATGATGATCTCGCTGATCTCCTGGCGTAACTGTGCGGCAACACGTTCAACTCTGTGAGTGCCCATCTGCTCATTGTATTGGGGCAACTCCTCAGGACTAGGGGATAAGCCAGCGCGCTCCCCGTTCTCGAAGTTGCGTCACATAACCGTCCTCGCCGGATGATTGGGGAAAGACTTTCAGCACTGCATCGGAATGCTGACACCGCGCTCCATAAGCAAGCGCATAGAGGTGTCCTGCGTCCGCTGCCTCCCGCTCCTCGGCATCGAATTCGCTGCCGCGTGCCGTCTGATAGTCGACGATAAAGGCCCGGCTCTCCTCGAGGCTGGGGATATCGAACGGCTGATCCGCGTCCCATGACGCTGTAAATGCGTGCGCGACCGCGCCTACCAGGACGGGCTCGGGTAGGAGAGCCAGGCTTTCCCAGTCGTAGACCGCGACGATACGGCCGTTGCTAACCCGGAGGTTCTCAGCGCGCCAATCTATGTGGCCGATGACCATATTGCCAGCGGCCGCTCGGAGTCGATCCCGAGCATTCTGGGCAAAGTCATCGATCCACTCTGCCCCGACTGCCGTGCGCTCAAAATCAAATCTCAGATCGTGCGGCGGTGGCCATACTCCATTTGCGGTGACCAGCCAGAAAGGGCCGGGATCCACCGTCCCGACGAGTTGACTCCGAAGTCGCGATGCCTTTGCCGATCGGACTTGGTCCAGCAAGGGGTCGAGGGGACGGAAATCCCTGTTGGACGAGGTGCGCCTGCACCTGCTGGACCGCCTCGAGCCGACCCGCGAACAGCGGCCGATGTACCTTGACGACGACCTGGCGTCCATCCGTGAGCTCAACCCCGTGCACGCTCGCCACGCCTATCCGATGGAATACGACCGACTTCATTCGCGACCCGACGTTGCGCCGACAGTATTCGTCAAGAAGGCGCTTGACGCTGGCCGGCTCGCTGGTCCCGAAGAGCGCCAACTCCAGGTCGTTCGACTCAGGCGTCGAGATTCTCCAATACCGGGGCAAGTGCCTCGAGGGACGCTTCCGTCATGGGCTCGACGATGAGCTGCACGTGCCCGATCCCTTCGCGCGCATATGCACGCAACTCATCGGCGATGACCTCAGGACTTCCCCGAAGCGGTGATGCCACCGCCGAAGCCTCGTACACGTCCTTCCGG
This sequence comes from Chloroflexota bacterium, assembly GCA_005881175.1. Taxonomy (GTDB): domain Bacteria; phylum Chloroflexota; class Dormibacteria; order CF-121; family CF-121; genus CF-13. The sequence continues at coordinate 12,469 of VBEN01000097.1, read as the reverse complement.
CCGGACCCGCCCGGCACCTCGACAAGAACGGCGACCGTCCGCTCGATCTCGCTGGGCTTGCGGCCGGCCGTGATGCAGGCGTTGTCGACCGTTTTACGCAGCGCAGCGACACCATCGGGCCGGTTTCCCGTTTGTCGATACCAGGCATTCCATGCGCTGACATGCGGAACAGTGATCTCGAGCATCCGTTGGCCAGTCGATCCGATCAGCAGCGGCGGTCCGCCGGGACGCGACCGCGGGATGAGCTCACAGTCGCGGGCGGTATAAAACTCCCCGGCAAAGTCGACGCGCCCTTCGCGGAGCAGCGACCGAATGATGGTGAAGGCTTCCGCGAATCGCGATACCCGCCGGTCGAAGGGAAAACCAAAGGCCCGATACTCCGTCTCGTTCCATCCGGCGCCGAGGCCAAGGATCAGGCGCCCACCGCTGATCTCATCCACGGTCGAAGCCAGCTTCGCCAGCATGGCGGGATTGTGGAAGCTGGTGCAGGCCACAAGGGGCCCGATCGCGATTCGGCTCGTGACCGCGGCAATCCCGGCCAACTGCGTCCACGCCTCCCACGGGCCACGGGCGCCGTAGGTCTCATCGCGATACAGGAGATGATCCCCCACCCAGATCGAGTCGAAGCCCAGTTGCTCCCCGAGGCGAGCCATCGCCGCGAGTTCGGGCCACCGAACGTCCCGCTCCACTTCAGGAAGCTGGAACCCGATCTTGAGCGGCCGCGTGGGACTAAGCCTGCTTGACCTGGTAGGACTCGATGACGTCGCCCTCCTGGAAGTCCTGGTACCCGTCGACCCGAATACCGCATTCCAGTCCGGCGACGACTTCTCTGACATCGTCCTTGAACCGCTTCAGGCCGGCGATTTGGCCCTCGTGGATGAGCTTGCTGTCGCGCAGCACCTTTGCCGTCGACCCACTCGTGATCTTGCCGTCCTGTACGCGGGAGCCGGCGATGATCCCGAGCTTCGGGATCTTGATCGGCGTCAGGACATCGGCGCGGCCTTCCCAGATCTGGACGAAGGTCGGCTCGTAGAGACCCTTGATCGCCCGCTCGATGTCGTTGGTGACGTTGTAGACGACGTCGTAGCTGCGGATGTCCACCTTCTCGCGCTCGGCCGCCTTCTGGGCCAGGGCGTCGGACTTCACGTTGAACGCGATCACGAGCGCGTTGGAGACGGCCGCGAGCAGGATGTCGGACTCGGTCACGGGACCGACGCCCTCGAAGACGATCTTGATCTGCACCTGCGGGTCCTGAATCTTCAACAGCGAGCCCTTGAGCGCTTCGACCGAGCCGTTGCTGTCCGCCTTGAGCACGAGGTTGAGGTCCTTGACGGCCCCCTTCCCAACCTGGGCGGAAAGGTCGGCCAGCGTGACCCGGCGGGTCTGCGCCAGGGTGGCAACCCGATACTGTTCGGCCCGCTGGCCGGCGATGGTGCGGGCGACCTTCTCGCTGGAGACCACCTGGAAAATGTCGCCGGCGGTCGGTACGTCGGGCAGGCCGGTAACCACCGCCGGCGTAGCCGGACCTGCTTCCTTCATCTTGCGGCCGCGATCATCGAGCAAGGCTCGCACCTTGCCAAAGATGTGGCCGACAACGACGTTGTCGCCAACTCGAAGCGTGCCGTTCTGGATTAGCACGGTCGCGACCGGGCCTCGTCCCTTCTCGAGGTGGGCGTCGATCACCGTACCCGCCGCCAGCTTGGCCGGGTTGGCCTTGAGGTCCTGCAGGTCGGCGACCAGGAGGATCATCTCGAGCATCTCCGAGATGCCGGTCTTCTGCTTCGCGGATACCGGAACCATGACGGTCTGTCCGCCCCAGTCTTCCGGGACCAAACCCTGCTCAGAAAGGCCTTGCTTGACCCGGTCGGGGTTGGCGCCCTCCTTGTCGATCTTGTTGATGGCAACGACGATCGGCACTTGTGCGGCCTTGGCGTGGGAAATCGCCTCGACAGTCTGTGGCATGACGCCGTCATCCGCCGCGACAACGAGCACGGCCACATCCGTGACCTGGGCACCGCGGGCGCGCATCGCGGTAAATGCCTCGTGGCCCGGCGTATCCAGGAAAACGATTCGCCGGCCGCGCTCCTCGACCACGTAGGCGCCGATGCTCTGGGTGATACCCCCGGCTTCCCCCGCCGCGACCTTCGTCTGGCGAACGGCGTCCAGCAGGGACGTCTTGCCATGGTCGACGTGGCCCATCACCGTCACCACCGGTGGGCGCGGCTTCAGGTTTTCGGGGGCTTCGCCGTCGTTGCTGAAAAGCTCCGAGCGCGTGGTCAGCTTGACCTGCGTCCCCTCGCCTTCTCCCACGACTTCCTCGGCGATCGCGGCATCCATGGCCATCGGGCTGGCCTGGACACCAAAGCTGTCCGCCACGATGGCAGCGGTATCGAAATCGATCTGCTGATTGATATTCGCCATGACGCCGTTCTTCATCAGCTCTTTGATGATGTCGACGGTCTTGACGTCGAGGTACTCGGCCAGCTCCTTGACTGACAGGGTTGGCGGTAGTTCGACCTTTCCCTCGGCCGCCACCGGCTTGCTGTCGGCGGCCTGGCCGGCACCCGGTGCGAACTGGGTACGGACCGACGCCTCCTGTTCCGCGTTGAGCACCGCCATGGCATGCCGGGGCGCGTGCCGCTGCGGGCGCAGGAAATCCAGGATGTCCCGCGCCTCGACGCCGAGGTCACGGGCGAGCTGCTGAACCTTGATACCGCGAGTCGTCGTTGCTATGGCTGAGCTATCCTCCGCAATTCAACTGGCAATGATAACCTGCGCGCCTGCCAGGTGACGCGCTCAGCTAAGTATTCCCTGGCGAAGCTGGTCCCAATCTTCGGTTGTGATGGGCACGGCGAGCGCCCGCTCGACCGCCCGCCGCTTTTCCGCGAGGGTCCAGCACGCAGGGGTTGGGCAAAGGTAGGCGCTCCGGCCGGCGATCCGGCGCGGATTCAGCACCAACTTTCCATCGACGACGGCCAGGCGGCGCAGTTCGCTGCGCGGCTTGACCTGGCGGCACCCGACGCAGGTGCGTCGGGGCTCACTGCCCAACATTTCCCTCCCCCTCTGGGGGAGGGCCAGGGTGGGGGCTTACCCCTTCAGGGTGGGGGCCCTCAGCAGTGGGCTTGATGTCGATCCGCCAGCCGGTCAACTTCGCCGCCAGCCTGGCGTTCTGCCCATCCTTGCCGATCGCCAGGGAAAGCTGGTTTTCGGGGACGTGGGCGGTTGCCGTCCGCGAGTCCCGATCAATATCGACGTTGAGGACCTGGGCGGGACTGAGGGCGTTGGCCACCAGCTGCGCCGGCTCATCGGCCCAGGGGATGATATCCACCCTCTCGGCTCCCAGCTCGCCGACGACGCTGCGGATCCTCACCCCCCGCGGGCCGACGCAGGCGCCGACCGGGTCGATCCCGTCCTGGATCGCCGATACCGCCACTTTGGTTCGGACCCCCGGTTCGCGGGCCAGGGCTCGAATGACAACCGCGCCTGACATCAGCTCGGGGATTTCGAACTCCAGCAGGCGTCGCACCAGTGCCTTGTGCGCCCGCGAGACGGTCACCTGAGCACCGCGGCTGCGCTTGCGCTCTTCGAGCAAGAGGACCTTGAGGTGCTGGCCGATCCGGATCGGCTCGTCCGGAATCTGCTCCTCGGGCGGCAGCACACCCTCCGCTTTGCCTAGCTCCAGGTACACGGTGTGGCCCTCCGGACGCTCGGCGACCCGCTCAACGATCCCGCTCACCATCTCCCCCTTGTGCTCGAGCACGTCCTTGAGCACCTGGTCCTTCTCGGCATCGCGGAGCCGTTGGAAGACGACCTGCTTGCTGATCTGGGCGGCGAGGCGAGCGAAATCCTCCGTCGGCAGCGGCACGTCGACCATGTCGCCCAGGGATGCCGCTCCCAACTGGCGCGCGTCGTCCAGGCTGATCTCGGTGGACGAATCCTGGACCGCACCAACCACCCGACGCCGACCGAAGATCGCGATCTGCGCCGTATCGGGATCGACGTGCACCCGGATGCTTTCGGGAGGATTGAACGCCCTGCGGTAGGCGGTCGCCAGCGCTGTTTCCATGAGGTTGAGGAGCGACTGCTTGGAGATGCCCTTCTCCTCCTGAACCTGGTCGAGCGCCTTGAGGAAGTCCGATTTGAGCATCAGTGGCGCGACAGGTCCACCGCCAGCCGGGCGGCCAGGATATCGGTCAGTGGGATCAGCGCGGTCCTCAGGTGCTTACCCTCCCCCAACTGCAGCTCGATCGCATCGTCCGACACCGCCGTCAGCCGGCCTTCCGCCACCCGCTCGCTGTCGCCCACCCGATAGCGCACGTTGGACCGTTTCCCGATGAATCGCCGGTACTCCTCGAGGTTGCGTAGTGGACGTTCCGCTCCCGGCGATGAAACCTCGAGGTCGTAGCGCGTGGGCAACGGGTCCGCCTGGTCGAGCAAGGCGCTCAGCGACTTGCTGACCCGTTCACAGTCGGCGAGCGTCACGCCCTCGGGACGGTCGATGCGGACCCGTAGCGTGGTGTGCCCGCTCGTTCCGGTGAGCGCGAGGTCGTACAACTCATAGCCGAGGAAATTCAGGGTGGGCTGAAACAGCTCGCGGATGCGACTGATCTGCTGATTGACGGCCGGCGAGGACACCACTAAAAGAAAAAGGGCCGACGGCCCCGCATTGCAAGATTCCTATTCACTTGGTCCTGAGTATAGGCGCTACCTCGGGTCAAGTCGCCGCCAGACGACGAGCAGCGGACTCGCATTAAAAATCGATGAGTAGGTCCCGCTGACGATGCCGATCAGCAGCGCCAGGGTGAACCCCTTGATGTTCTGTGGCGAGATCAAAAAGAGCGCGACCAGGACGAAGATCACGGTCATCGAGGTATTGATCGACCGGGCGAGCGACTGAATGATGCTGAGATTGACGTTTTGCTCAAAGGTCAGGCGGCTGGCCTGGCGCAAGTTCTCCCGGATCCGGTCGAAGATCACGATAGTGTCATGCACCGAGAAGCCGATCACCGTCAGCGCCGCCGTCACGAACAGGGTGTTGATCTCCCCCAGCTGCAGATTGAAGATCTTTCCCAGAATGGAATACGCGCCGGTCAGCACAAAGACGTCATGTAAGAGCGCGAGGATGGCGCAGACGGCGAATTTGTAATTGAACCGGAAGCTCAGATAAGCCACGATCAAGATCGAGGCGATCAAGATCAGCGCTCCAGCGCCAACCACGAGTTCCTTCGCGATCGTCGGCCCCACAAAGGCGCTGCTTGCCACCGTGCCGCCGAATTTCTTGTTCAGGTCATCGCGAACGGCGGTTTCCTCTTTGGTGCCGAGCGGCTTGGTCGTGATCAAGACGTTGCTAGGGCCCGCCTGCTGCACGGTGGCCTCGACGTTGAAGGTATCCATCTCCTTTTGGACAGCGGCGGCCTGGGTCGGCCGCGGGAACGAGATGTTGAACTGGTCGCCGCCGGCGAAGTCGATGCCGAGGCGGAAACCGAAGAAAAGCATCGAGATGATGCCCGGCAGGATGATCGCCAGCGACAGCAGAAAATACCAGTTGCGCCGTCCGACGATATCCATCTAGGCGATCACCTCAGGCCGCCTTCGGCGCTTGCACGCCGTAGAACGCGAGCCGGCGCGCCGGCCGCAGCCCAGCCAGGATCTGCAGGAACTGCTGGGTGGTGACGATGGCCGAGAACATACTCACCAGCACGCCGATGGCGAGGGTAATGGCAAAGCCCTTGATGAGCGGCGCCCCGAAAAAGTAGAGAACGAAGCAGGTGATCAGGGTCGAGATGTTCGAGTCCCGGATCGCCGGCCAGGCCCGGTGCACCCCGGCTTCCATCGCGGCGCCCAGCGTCCGCCCGGCCCGCAACTCCTCCTTGACACGCTCGAAGATCAGCACGTTGGCATCGACCGCCATCCCGACCGACAGGATGAAGCCAGCCAGGCCGGCGAGGGTGAGCGTCACCCCGAAGAGCTTGAAGATGGCCAGCGCAATGGCCGCGTAGAGCAGCAGAGCGATGCTGGCCACGACGCCCGGGAGCCGGTAGTAGAGCAGCATAAAGAGGATCACGATGGCCAGCCCAAAGGCGCCGGCGAGCAGGCTCAGCTTGACCGTTGAGGCGCCCAGCGTCGCGCCGACTTCGGTGCTCGACACGAGGTTGATGGTGCCGGGCAGCGCTCCGGAGTTGAGCTGGACCGCCAGCGCCTGGGCGCTCGCGGCGGTAAAGCCGCCGGTGATGATGCCCGTTCCACCGCAAATCTCACTCTGGACGTTGGCGTCCTCCACCAGGTCCTTGTCGATGAAGATCGCGATCTTGTTCTCCGGTGTGCCTTGCGGATGGCTGACGCGATCGCGCGTCAGCGTGCAGAATCGATCGCTTCCCGTGTTGTTGAATGAGAACTGCACGTCCGGGAGATTCGTGTTGGTATCGGTCGATCGCGTCGCACTCGTGACCATGCTGCCGTCGATGTTGGTGAACTGCGGCTTGAACCCCTGGTACTTATTGGCATCGGTCGGATTCAGCTCCTGCAGTGTCGCGGCGTCCGGCGTGCCGGGCACCCATTCATAGATCCGCAGATACGACGTCTTGCCCAGGACCTGCTTGGCCTGCTCCAGGTTGACGCCCGGTAGCTCGACGATGATGCGGTTGTTACCCTCCGGCCGCACCACCGATTCGGCATAACCGCTGCTGTTGACCCGGCGCTCGATGATGGCCACAGCGATATCGCGGGCCTCCGCGATCGGTGTTCCCGAGCGGACCTTCGAGATCTCGAGCTCGAGGTGTGTCCCTCCCTGCAGGTCGAGTCCCTTGTGCACGAAGAGCTGCTGCTCGAAGCCCAGAAACGGGATGGACAGCGTGGGTACGCCGCGTATCTTCCCGGTAAGCGGCTGGCTGGTGGCGGTTCGGTAGACATACGCGAAGCCGTCGATGAAAAGGGCGAGCAGGGCGACGACGCCAATCACGAAGAGGAGTCGACGATCGACGCGCATGCGAGGGAAAGTATAGGTGAGGCCCGATGAGAAACTCTTAACTACTTCAAGGGAGCGGAGCCTGCGTCCATTCGTCCCGTAGCGACGTGACGAGTTCGCCGAAATGGCCGTCGCCAATCGCCTCGCGAACCTGCCCAACGAGCCGGACCAGGAGCCGCAGGTTGTGGATCGACGCGAGCCGGTGTCCCAGGATCTCGCCCGCCATGAAGAGGTGACGCAGATACGCTCGGGTAAATCGCTGGCACGTATAGCAATCGCAGCCTTGGTCCGGCGGACCTGTGTCCTCGATGAACCGGCTGTTGCGCAGGTTGATTCGCCCGCCCCGGGTCAGGATCGACCCGTTGCGTGCGATCCGGGTGGGGAGAACGCAATCGAACATGTCGATGCCACGGGCGATCGCTTCGACCAGGTCGGCGGGCGTGCCGACACCCATCAAGTAGCGAGGGCGATCGCGCGGCAGGATGGCGGTCTGCACCGACAGCAGGCGGTAGGTCAGCGATTTCGGTTCACCGAGGCTCAGGCCGCCCACGCCGAAGCCGTCAAAGGCGAGGCCGCCAAGGAATTGCGCACTCTCCCGCCGAAGGTCTTCGTCGAAGCCGCCCTGGACGATCCCAAACCGCAGCTGGCCCGGCGCGCGGTTCTCATCGAGGCAGCGCAGCGCCCAGCGGTGGGTTTGCTCCGTCGCGGCTCGGGCCGTCGCCGGCGTTGTCGGCCAGGCGACGGGCTGGTCGAACGCCATCGCGATATCGGAGCCGAGCTCGCGCTGCATCGCCATGACTGACTCCGGGGTGAACCGCTGTTCGCTGCCATCCAGGTGTGAGCGGAATGTGGCGCCGTCGTCGGTGACCCTGACCAGATGGTCGAGGCTGAACACCTGGAAACCGCCGCTATCGGTGAGGATGGCCCCGTCCCACCCCATGAATCGATGCAGCCCGCCCAGACGGGCGATTCGATCGGCACCCGGCCGTAAGGCCAGGTGGTAGGTGTTCCCCAGCAAGACCTGCGCCCCCAGCCCGCGCACCTCGTCCGGAGCCAGCGCCTTCACCGTCGCCTGCGTCCCGACCGGCATGAATGCCGGCGTGTCGACGACGCCGTGAGCGGTCTCCAGCTGTCCACGTCGAGCGCCACCCTCCTCCGCGAGCAGCCGAAAGCTCACGGCCATATCAACATGCAGTCGCCAAAGCTGTAAAAGCGGTAGCGTTCCCGGATCGCCTCCGCGTAGACGGCGAGAATTCGCTCCCTGCCCGCAAACGCGCTGACCAGCATCAACAGCGTGCTCTTCGGGAGATGGAAGTTCGTGATCATCGCATCGACAACCCGGAACCGGTGGCCGGGAAGGATCAGGAGGCTCGTCCAATTCTCACCGGTTCGCACACCCTCGCCGGCTGCCGCGCTCTCCAGCGCGCGCACGGACGTGGTACCTACGGCCACCACCCGCTTGCCGCGCCGGCGCGTTTCGTTGATCGCCCTCGCCGTGGGCCCGTCGATCCGGAACCATTCACGGTGAATTGGGTGTTGTGACGGGTCATCGACACGGACCGGCTGGAAGGTGTCGAGGCCGACATGCAGAGTCACGAATGCGACATCGACTCCCCCATCGCGGATCGCCTTGAGGAGATCCGGTGTGAAATGAAGACCCGCGGTCGGTGCGGCGGCCGAACCCTCGTCGCGCGCGAACACTGTCTGGTAGCGCTCGTGGTCAGCGAGTGGTTCTTTGATATAGGGCGGCGTCGGCATCTCACCGATGCGGCGGACTTCGCTGAGCGGGTCGGCGACGCCCTCGAGAGAGACTGTCGCGGTGTCGCCATGCCGGACCTCCACCACTATCGCCAGGGGCGACTGATCGAAGAAGACCTGCGAGCCCGGCTCGAGCCGGCGCGCCGGCCGGATCAGCGCCTGCCAGCGGTGGCGACCATCGTCCTCCGGACGGAGCAGCAGCACTTCAGCCTCTCCTCCATCCCGACGGCGACCGAGAAGCCGTGCCGGAAGGACGCGGCTGTCATTGAACACGAGAAGGTCACCCTTCTCGAGGTAGGCGGGCAGATCTCGGATGGTGGCATGGGTCAGCGTTTCCGAGGACAGATCGAGCACGAGCATGCGGGCGGCATCCCGCAGCGCGGGCGGACGCTGCGCAATCAGTTCCCGGGGCAGGTCGTAATCGAAATCAGCGGTCTTCAAGCCGACGAACGGTTGCCAGCGCGATCGGTGCGGCAGCCAGACAGGCGATCAGGCTGGCGACCAGGGTTGCCTGGAAACCAAAGCGCTGAACAAGGACGGCACCGCCGAGGCTGCCGGCGCCCACCGCGGCCGCAAAGCTGGTGTTGTAGAGGGCCATCGCGGTCCCGCGATCGTGCTCGTCGCTCCTTCTGGTGAGCGCGAGCAGGATCGGCGGCAGGAGCAGCGCAGCTCCGAGACCCGTGCCGACGCCCGCGATAAGAAGCGTGGCGAGCGATGGCGATATCAGCAGGGTGCCGATCGCCAGGCCGGTGGTCGCCACGCCGGCGACCAGCAGCCAGCGTGCACCAAACCGATCAGCCATGTAACCCGTCGGAATCCGCGCCGCCATCACGGCCAAGGCATCCGCGGCGAAGAACCAGCCAACATTCGGGACCTGGTCGGGCGGAACCTCAATCGGCAAAAATGCGGTGATCACACCCCAGTAGACCACGCAGAGAAAGGTGATGGCGTAGAACGGCGTCCATGCAGGGCGGTAGTTGAACAGCCGGCCCGGTTCCGGATGCGGCCGACCGACCGTCAGCAGCAGGCTCGCCGCGATGGCCAGCCCGCCTGCCGCCAGGGCGGTCAGAAAAAGGGCAGCCGGAGAGCGGGCCAGCAACAGCAAGCCGAGCGGCGGGCTGACGGCGAGCGCCACGTTGTTGACGGCACCGGCCGCGCCAAGCGCTGTCCCCTGGAAGCGCCCTATGACCAACGCCGGCACGACGCTGAAGACGGCGGGAAGCACGAGGGCGATGCCGATGCCGTGCAGGACCCGAGCGAGGACGATCGCCGGAAGCCAGGCCGAAGTTAGAAACAGAAGGGCCGCGACGACGTAGCACGCGGCTCCCAGGCGCATCGCCAGCCGCGCGCCCCGCCGGTCGACAAGCGGTCCGGCGGCCAGGGCGCTGATGATCTGGACCACCGAGGCCAGCCCCACCAGAACGCCGACCTGCCCGAGAGAGTAACCGCGGAACCGAAAGAGGTAGAGCGGCAACGCGGCGCTGAAGAGATAGAGCGACATGCCGGCAGCCAGCGCCGTTAATCCAACAATCCCCAGTTGCAGACGGCGGTCGGAGACTAGAACAGCCGCGGCTGCTCGCTGCTGCTCGCCCTGACCAGGCCCAGATGATCGTAGGCAAGCTTCGTCGCCACGCGTCCCCGCGGCGTTCGCGCCAGGAAGCCGAGCTGCATCAGGAACGGCTCGTAGACATCCTCGACGGTCTCCGGATCTTCAGATACTGAGACCGCGATCGTGTCGAGCCCGACCGGACCGCCTTCATATTTCTCAACGATCGTCTGCAGGATTCGGCGGTCGATCACGTCCAGCCCCAGCGCATCGATTTCGAGCATGGCCAGCGCGTCGAGCGCGATCGGCTTATCGATCCGGCCTTGCGCCCGGACCTGGGCGAAATCGCGGACCCGGCGCAGCAACCGATTCGTGACTCGGGGCGTGCCGCGCGCTCGGCTGGCGATCACCTGCGCCCCAGCCTCATCGATGGACACCTTCAATAGCTGGGCGGAGCGGCGGACGATGGCGAACAGGTCGTCCACGCCGTAGAAGTAGAGGGGATAAACGGCGCCAAAGCGGTCCCGTAGCGGCGCTGAGAGCATGCCCTGACGGGTGGTGGCGCCGATCACCGTAAAGCGCGGTAGTTGCAGCCGGAAGGTTTGGGCGCCGGCGCCCTTGCCACTCACGAAATCAAACTTGAAGTCCTCCATGGCCGGATACAGCGATTCCTCGACCGGGCGCGCCAGGCGGTGGATCTCATCGACAAAGAAGATGTCGCGGTCCTCGAGATTGGTCAGGATGGACGCCAGCGCTCCCTGGTGCTCGATCGCCGGACCGGAGGTGGTGCGGATGTTGACCCCCATCTCGTTGGCCATGATGTTGGCCAGCGTCGTCTTCCCCAGGCCCGGCGGCCCGGCGATCAGGATGTGCTCGATGGGCTCGTTGCGCCCCCGCGCTGCGGTGATCAGGATTTCGAGGTTGGCTTTGACGTTTTCCTGGCCGATGAACTCCGCCAGCCGGCGAGGGCGCAGGCTCCACTCGAATTCCTTGTCTTCGTTTCGCTCCTCGGCCGTGATGATGCGCTCGGTCATCGGTCCAGGCCCTTGAGGGCGACCGTCACCAGCTGCTCGACCGAGTGGCCGCCGCCATTGCCGCCGCTGGCTTTACGGACGGCCTCCTTGGCCTCCGCTGGGGTATAGCCGAGTCCGGTGAGCACCTGCAGGGCCTGCGCCACCGGGTCATCGCCGCCCACCGCCGCCGGAACCCGCGCTTCTTCACCGAACATCTCCTCCTTGAGCTTGCCCTTCAGTTCCAGGACGACTCGCGCCGCGGTCTTGGGACCGATGCCGGGCACCGTGGCCAACAAGGCGGCATCGTCCTGCAGAATCGCCCGCTTCAACAGGCGAAGTTCCGCGCGGCTCAGGATGCCCAGCCCCGCCTTGGGGCCGATGCCTTTGACGGAGAGCAGCAGCTTGAAGAAGGTGAGCTCATCCTGGCTGCGAAAGCCAAAAAGGCCCAGCGCGTCCTCGCGGACGTAGGTATAGGTATAGAGGCGGATCCGATCGCCCGCCGCCGGAAGCTCGGCCAGTGTCCTGTTTCCAACCGTCACCAGGTAGCCGACTCCGTGGACATCGATGATCACGGAGTCCGAACCTCGCTGGGCCAGGATACCCTCGAGGGTGGCGATCACCTGCGAAGGCCTGTCGGAGCGCGGCTCACCAGGCTCCGCAGCCGGCCACTATGGTGATGACAGATGGCGATGGCCAGCGCGTCGATGGCATCATCCGAGCGGGGCAGTTCGCGGGTGGCAAGCAGCGATTGGACCATTTTCAGCATTTGGCCTTTGGTGGCGGCTCCGTAACCCGTGACAGAGAGCTTGACCTGGTTCGGTGTGTACTCGTGGACATCGGCCCCCGCCTCAACGGCAGAGAGGAGCGCGACGCCACGCGCCTGTCCGACCGCCATCGCCGTCCGGACGTTCTTGCTGAAGAACAGCTCCTCGAAGGCGGCAGCCTGAGGATGGAGTTCCGCCATCAGCGCGCGCATCTGCTCGGCCAGAATGCGCAGGCGCTGCGGCTCCGACAGGTTGGCCGGCGTCTTCAGCGTTCCGCAGGTAATCATGGCCAGCCGACCATTGAGGCGGCGGACCGCGCCGTAGCCCGTGTCGGCTAGCCCCGGATCGACGCCGAGTACCAGGAGGCCGTCGTTAGACACGCTCGCTGATCCGCTCCATGACGGCCGCCGGGACGTCCATGTTC